>NZ_RQFG01000001.1 GCF_004769235.1 Leptospira kanakyensis
TCACTCAATCACCGTTTCACCATCATTGGGAATGTACACTCCACGTCAACCAACTATTGTAAAAATTGTCCCGGAATGATTTCTTTTTTTTACTCCAATTTCTTTGCGATTTCCAAACCAAACCAGGAATGATATGTGGATTAAGTTAAAAAAATAAAAACTCACCATTAAATAACGAACTTTGTTTCTGCCCAGGTACCGGCAGAAACAAAGTTTAACAGAGATTATTTGGCATTTTTGATATCGAAAACAAAAGATATCTTCCGGTCGAAACATTGAACCGAAAAGAATATTAAAATAAAACTTGACCAATTAAAAAATAGGATTCTTTAGATGGCCCGGCTTTCTCGTGTAAAGAAAACAAAAGGATTTTATGAAATTTATTTCTAACACACTCTTATTCTTTTGTTTTTTCTTTTTCAATTCTTGTACGAATGATACAAACTATATCCCCCAATTTAAAAATGGAATTCTCAATCTCGAGAATTTTCCTTTTACAAAATATCCTAAATTTTCATTAAAAGGAGAATGGAAATTTACACCCGGAGAACTAACCTTTCAAGAAAGTACTAAAACTATTTTAGTTTCGATTCCAGATTCACCAAACTGGAATTCTTACAATCACAATGACAACCAAGAGAATGAAGGATTTGGAATTGGGAGTTATCATCTAACTATCATTCAACCCAAAGAAGAGGAAAACCTCGCTATAGATTTCAATGTAATCTTTTCTGAAGCGGAGGTCTTTCAAAACAAAATCAAAATTGGAACTTTTGGATCTTTAGAAAATCCAGAACCAAACCTAGAAATCAAACCCCAACTCATTCCCTTGTTACCTACTGACCAAAACCCAATTGAACTCACTGTTTTTGTAAAAAACCGTTTGTTCCCATTCGGTGGAATTCGAATTCCACCTACAATTGGAAGATTTGAATCACTCAAAATTTCTCGTGAAAAAGATTTATTAACAAATGCAATCGTAGTGGGTGGTTTTATTTTTTTGGGATTCTATCAACTGGGAATGCATTATACCAGAAAAAAAATCATTGGGTCATTGTATTTTTTTCTTTTTTGTTTCGTTATGTCTTTCCAAATTCTGACTGCTGGACCCAGAACTATTTTTATTTTTTTTGAGACCATTCCTAGTGAATTAGTTTTTCGAATCGATTACCTTTCACAATACATTGGTGTGATCTTAGGCTTAAATTATATCTTTTCTTTGACGAAAGAATATATATTAAAGAAAATAATATACATTTCTTCTGGACTCTTAATCATCCCAGCCAGTATAGCCATTTTTGGTTCCATTTACTTAATTAGCTCTATCCATCTTTATGTTTTATGTATCATCATTCCAATACTAACCATTGCTATATATTTAATTGTCAGATACATTCGAGACAAACGAGCGGGGTATATTTATTTGGGTTTGTCCATAATACTCATGATTGGATTTGCCAGTCATGACATTGTTTTATCTTTGTTGCATAAAGCAGAACCTTGGTTACTGAACTATGGATTACTGCTATTTGTCTTTTTTCAGTCTATCTTTTTATCAAAACATATCTCTGGCGAAATTGTTTCCGCGGAATTAAAATTCCAAGATGCATTACACCAATTAGTACAATCAGAAAAACTATCTTCTTTAGGTGTCATGGTAGCAAGTGTCGCACATGAAATCAATTCACCACTTAGTGCCGTTATTATGACGGGTGACTCCATCCGAGATGATATCTCAACTTTCTTTAAGGAGTTACCTTATTATGAACCAATTCCCAAAGATTGTTATCCAATTTTAATTTCCCTTGTGGAGTATTCACTTTCTCAAGTAGAACTGTTGTCCGGAAAAGAATACCGAGAACAAAAACTAAAAATCAGTCAAAACTTAGAGGCCCTTGGAATTGATGATACAACAAGGGTTTCCGAGTTGTTAATTGGTTTGGGTTTAAAAGAAATTCCCAAAGAATGGATTTCTTTATTTTCGGAAAAAAGATCTGATTCCCTCCTTGTGTTGGCAGAAAAAGTAGTTCGTATCTTACAAGGTACAAACACCATACAAACTGCAGCAAACCGAGCGATCAAAATAGCCCAGGCCTTAAAAAACTTCACACATTTTGACCCCAAAGCCGAAAAAAGATCTATCCATCTTTCTGATTCCATCCAAAACATCATCGCAATTTTAGGAGGATATATCAAACAAGGAATTCAAATCACAACAAACTTCCACGTCATCCCACCTATCTATTGTTATCCCGATGAATTAAACCAAGTTTGGGCAAACTTACTACAAAACGCCATTCAATCAACGAATGGAAAAGGAGAAGTCAAAATTGAAGTAGGCCAAATAAGTTTACAAAATGAAAATTACGCTTATGTTTCCATCCAAGATTCTGGCTCAGGCATTCCCGAAGAAATTATAGGAAAGATTTTTGATCCATTTTTTACAACAAAACCAGTGGGACAAGGCACGGGACTTGGGCTTTATATATCAAAACAGGTCATCGAAAAACACAATGGCATCATTGATGTTAAGTCTAAACCGAAAGACACTAAATTTATCGTTTACCTTCCCTACAAAGAGACTGAAAACGAAATAATTTAAAATGTTTTCAGTTTTAGTATTTTAAAAAACTAATTTGGATCTGGCAACCGAAAACTAACAATCGTTCCCTTCCCCTTTTCGCTTGTGGCCCAGATTTCACCACCATGCAATTTGATAAATTCATTACAAAGAATAAGACCAAGTCCTGTTCCCTTTTCACCTTCTAATCCAATACTGGTCACTTGGGCATCCACACGAAATAATTTTTCTAAATCCGAACTATCCATACCTATTCCATTGTCATGGCATTCCACTCGAACTCCATCTTCATCTTGTTTAGCGATGATTTTAATTTCCCCATTTTCATTTGTGAATTTAATCGAATTTGTAATTAGATTTCTAAGTACAGCCTGGATCATTTCTGAATCGGCATATACATAGGCTAAAGCGGAAGGGATATCTAAGGTAATACGAATTGATTTTTTTTTGATCAAAGACTCTACTTGGTCAACGATCTTTGTGACAAGACTCAAAAGGTTAATTTGTTTAGGACGGAAAGGCATATTCCCAGTTTGAGTCCTGGCCCAATCCAAAAGTTGTTCTAAAAGACCATACAACATAGATGCAGAATTTTGAATTTCAAATATGGTATCTTTTTTTTCTGCATTGGAATGTGTGTCAAAATCTTCATAAAGAAGTTCTGTTAATTGTTTGAATGCACCCAGCGGGTTTCTTAAATCATGAGCAATGATAGAAAAAAATATGTCTTTGGTTCTGTTGGATTCACTAAGTAATTTTTCTGAATTGTGTAAGGCTTCAATGGCTTTGTTCTTTTCAAAAACTTGTTTTCTAAGTAATTTGGTTCGGTCAAAAACCTTTTTTTCTAATTCAAAACGGTAAGTGATCAAACGTTGGTATTGCAGTGTGATAAACTCAGACAAAATTGAAAACGGAATGAGAAAAGAAATTAAATAAATATAAGAATCAAATACCCCTGGATATACAAATGGCCCCACTCCCATCCTTGTCATAAGGATACTGGAAAGATACAAAAGAAAAACACCTAAGGTTACTCCTCGGATTTGAAACCGATAACCTAAATAAATCAAAATCAAAAAGGATAAAAAGAAAAGATAAGGAAAGTGATAAACAATAACCGCTTGTACTAAGATAAAAGCAGTTGTCCATAAGATGAGTTTGATGGACAAATCCTCAAATCTGAATTTCCTCCAAGCCATAAAAAATGGAACGGTAATAAAAATCCCAATGGTGTCCCCAAAAATGATTACAATCAAAGTGCGAACGATTTCAGAATTATTTAGTTTATAAAAATACCCGAAAGAATAGAGAACTCCACCCAAACATAAAATGGAAATTACACTCGAAAGAAAGGAAACATAAGTAACAAAATAAAAATTATCTTTTGCGGAATTAAGACTCTTACGAATTTTTTTAATCCAAAATGTATAAGCCAAAGCAGATTGAAATGTGTCCACTCCTGCTGTCAGGCAAATACTGAGATACAAATCAAACTGGCTTAAATTGTGATGACTACTGATCAGACCATCTTTGTTAGCAATAAAACTGGCAACCCAAACAACTGGTAAAAACCAATATCCAAAAAACAAACAACCAATGAGTCCAATTCCAGAAGGGATCCAGAGGACTGCCAGGTTCACTGGTTGGAAGGCAAAGTATTCCATCCCTAATTTGGCAGTTCCAATATAGAGGAGAAATAAAATGAATGCCTTTAGGAATTGCTTCCAGTTCATGCGGATAGAATAAACGAAGGACAATTAGAGAAAAGCGAAATTATCTTTGAATTTCCTCTATTATGTAAGGAATACCCCAAATACAGAAGAGGATTCTTATCAAGGGATTTAGAAGGTATAAAAATCCTAGACTAATTTCCAGACAAAAGAGACTTAAAATCGCTACTTATGTCTTTACTTTTCATAAAGTAAGTGCCAATTAACATTGAATCGACGATTCCTTTATATTTTTGCCAATCGGCGTAACTTTCTATTCCCGATTCGGCAACACGAATGATGGACTCATCTAATTCAGGAGCAATTTCCTCTATTAGATTTTTATGAATTTCGAATGTGTCTAGATCTCTGGTATTGATACCAATTGTGGTGGCACCTGCATCCAGTGCCGTTTTTACTTCTTCTCGGTTGTGAGTTTCAACAAGTATTGAAAGACCCAAATCTTTAGCATACCGATGTAAAGAAGTTAGATCTTTGGGAGATAGGATTCGCACAATGAGTAAAATCGCCGAAGCTCCATAAGCGTAAGCTTCATCAATTTGTATTGGATCAATGATGAAATCCTTTCTGATCACAGGGATAGAAACGGACTCAGCTACTGCTTTGAGGTCACCCAAAGAGCCAAAAAAATACTCTGAATCTGTGAGGACGGAAATGGCACCGGCACCCGAAAATTCGTAGATAGATGCAATTTCCACTGGGAAATAATCTGGCCGGAGGATTCCAGAACTAGGACTTCCTTTTTTGCATTCGGCAATGACGGAAATGGAATTTGTTTTGAGTCGGGATTCCCAGGGCCTTATGGGCAAGGTTCGAGGAGGAAGGTTCTTCCCCCTGGCCAAACGAACTTCCTCGTGTTTGGTCTCAACTATCTTGTGTAAGACAGGATTCAAGGACTCCGATTAAAACGCTTTTAAGGCAGCATCTTCTGAGTCATAAATATCAAAAAGAGAAGTAAGTTCTATGACATCAAAGATACGTTTGACTGCGGGTTTGATATTAGAAATTTTTAGGGAACCCTCTTTGGAATTGAGTTTGCGAAGGGTAGAAATACAAGCTCGGAATCCGGAGGAAGACATGTATTCCACATCTTTCATGTTTAAGAGAACCTTTCTATGCCCAGCATTATCGATGAGTTCCATTAGGCCCTCTTCCACTTCATTTGCCACAGAAACGTCCAATCGACCTTCCAGATATACAACCAGTTTTCCGTCTTTCACTTCGTGTTTCAGCACCGATTTACCCAACCTGATATGATTTTACAAAATCATCGTATTTTAGCGGACTGTCAATCAATGTTTTCTGAATCCATTCCCACACGTTCCGACCTCAACCAGTTCCAAAATTTCCTTGTTTTAGGAGGTGGATCCTCTGGTGATTCCTCTGCCAAATTACTTACCTCTCAAGGAAAAATATGCATATTGGCCGACAAGTTTCCGGAAAAAGCCAACACCTCATTGTATTCAAAAGTTTTGTCAGACAATCACCCACAGGAAACATTAGAAGGAATTGATTGTATCATCAAAAGCCCAGGTATCCTTCCCGATCATCCTATCTTAGAAGAAGCGAGAAAAAAAGGACTACCGATCTTAAGCGAAATTGGTTTGGCCCGAACCTTTTACAAAGGCCCTGTCATTGGGATCACAGGAACCGATGGAAAGTCCACAACAACTGCCCTTACCTATCACATTCTAAAATCAAAATTCCCAAATTCAAAAATGGGAGGAAATATTGGAGTTCCATTTACGTCTTTTTGTTTGGAACCA
This sequence comes from Leptospira kanakyensis, assembly GCF_004769235.1. Classification (NCBI taxonomy): domain Bacteria; kingdom Pseudomonadati; phylum Spirochaetota; class Leptospiria; order Leptospirales; family Leptospiraceae; genus Leptospira; species Leptospira kanakyensis. The sequence continues at coordinate 6,078 of NZ_RQFG01000001.1, forward strand.
TTGGATTTAGTTGTTCTGGAACTCTCTAGTTATCAATTAGATGACTCACCTAACTTAAAACTAACGGCATCAGCAATATTAAATTTAGCCTCTGATCATTTAGAAAGACATAAAACAATGGAATTTTATGCAAAAGCAAAATGGAAAATTCAAAACTTAAGTGACCCAAATCACAAATCTTTTGTCAGTCCTAACTTTTTAAATTTTCTTAAAGATAAAATTTCGGATCATCCCAATTTGAAATTGATTGGTGAAAATCAAAACTACTTTGTAAGTTTAGAACCAAACCAGGTTCATACACCCAATCATATTTATGATGCATCCAAGTTTCCACTCAAAGGGAAACACAATTTGATGAATTTATGTTTTGCCATTGCCCTATGCGAAACCATGGGAATGGATTGGAAAGAAATCCAAAATGGGTTTGAATCCTTTACGGGTCTTCCTCACCGTTTTCGTAAGATCGATAGTTCTGGATTTCAAAATCAGTATCGAAACATTCAATTCATCAATGATTCCAAATCCACCAATTTACATTCCATGCTTTCGGGAATTTCTGGATTCAAAAAAGGAGATGGATTGTTTTTAATACTCGGAGGCATTCCCAAATCAGAACCAATTGATCCACTCATCCATCGTTGGAAAGAATTAGAGTCTCCGATTTGGGTTTATGGTAAGGCTGCTGAAGTTTGGAAATTAGAATTGGATGCAGTGGGACTACCTGTCCATTATTTCCCAGACCTTCCCTCTCTCTTAGTACAACTAAAACAAACTATCGATTTAGAATTGGAAAACAATGAGAATCCAAAAAACAAAACTTTATCTGTGATTTTTTCACCAGCAGGTGCCAGTTTTGATTTATATAAAAACTTCGAAGAAAGAGGAAACCATTTTGAAGATTTAACCAAAGAAATATTTGGTTGAATCAATTCAGAAATTTGTATCTTTCTTTAAGGATAGTAAATCGTTTATCTTTTGTGTAAAATTCTTTCGTATGCCTTACTACCAATAAAGATATCCAAAAGATCGCCATCGATATGTTGGTCTCGAACTTCCATCTTTAAAATATCAAAAGCCCGCTCCAAAGGAACTGCCTTTTTATAAGGACGGTCTTGGTCTGTGAGTGCATCAAAGATATCGGCAATGGCCATCATCTTGGCTTGGACGGGAATTTCAACGGCAGACAACCCTCTAGGATATCCTGAACCATTGAGTTTCTCATGGTGGCCGTGAGCAATGGCCGGAACCATTTTGAGTTCCCGTGTCCAAGGAATTTTGGATAAAAACTGGAAGGTATGTTCCACGTGAGATTCAATTTCCCGTCTTTCATCAAAGTCGAGAGATCCACGACGAATGGATAAAAAGTTAAATTCACGAGGCATCAGTAAGTTCAACTGGTTTCCCTCTGTAGTATGATAACTCATTTTAGAAATTTCTTCTAAAAAGTTTGAATTCCCTTCTTCTAAAATAGAAGGTTCATTCGATTCGGAAATGACTCGAACCATTTCCTCTAATTTGTCTTTTTCTAAACTGTATTCGAGTTGGATCGATTTTTCAAACTCCGGATAACCGTTGTTACCATGTTTTTTTAAGTATTCAATTTTTTTCTGTGAAAGCCCCGCTTCCACATCTTTTAAGATAAACTGAAAACGCCATCGAATTAAATCCAATTCGTAATCTTCTAATTTTTTGGCTTTGACAAGAACCTTTTCCCGAACGCCAACCTTACCAAAATCATGTAGAAGAGAAGCATACCGAATTTCTTTTACTTGTGATTCATTAAAATGAACATCTTTAAATCGTCCGACTTGGATCCCATTCACAGACTCAGCAAGTCCGACCGTGTACTGAGCGACACGAAAGGAGTGACCGGATGTTGTTGGATCCCTCGATTCAATCGCAGAAACACTGGCAGTCACAAATCCCTCAAACAGGGTTTCAATATCATGGACTAAATTGTTATTTTGGATGGCAACAGCAGCTTGTCCTGCCACCGCCATTACCAACTCTTCCGAATACTTATCATATTCCAAAATAGAATTGGTTCTCATTTCATCTAAAGTAAGTTTGGTTTGGAAGTTTTTCTTTCGGTTGATGAGTTGGATGACCCCAACAACTTCATCGTGGTGGTCTTTCATCGGAACCACGAGCATTGACTTTGAATAATAATTACTCATTTTATCAAAATCACTGTTAAACTTGTATTCTTCTTTTCCGGACAATTCGTACACATTTGGAATGTTGAGTTGTTTTCCAGTAAAGGCTACATAACCCGCAATACTCTTCTTATTGATGGGTAATATAAATTCGTCGGAGTTCAAATCCAATGCAGAAATTTTAAACCGAAGATTTCGTGGATTCCCTCTTTCATCTTTTTCTACCAGATACAAAGATCCTGAATCGGAATTAGAAATTTCACGGGCTGAATTCAAAATATCACGAAGTAATTTTGTGAAATCTTTTTCATTTGCGAGACTAATCCCAATCCTTGTAAGTTTGGAAATTTCATTTGTGGAAACATTGATTCGTTTTTGCAGTTCGAATTTGTCCACAACCATCTGTAGGCTCGTAAATGCATTGGCGAGAGCTTTGACCAAAAAAACAAGAGGGGCATCATCAGGAACATTCGTAAAAAATAGATCTTCCTCAATGTTTAAAGCAATGTATCCGGTATAATCAATGGGTGCCCGAACAATAAAACTCGACATGATGGTCGGTTGGTTTTTTAAAAACTGGTGGATCTCTTGGTGTTTGGTTTCTAGCTCATACCTAGAGATATAGAACAATACTTTGGCGATACGGCCATGGGAATCCGTTTCAATTTGATCCAGCTCGGCTAAGGTCAAAACCTTAGCTTTGATTTTTTTGGAATAATCGGCAATTTTGCCTTCAAAAAACGGGTCATCTGTGATGATGAATTGTGTATCCGGAGATTTGGTCACAGGCATACTATCGACATGAAAAAAACGACTGTCGATTGTTTTTTTTGAAAATGAATCTTACTTTTGTTTGTTTAGAAGGATGATCCCAAAACTGAGAGAAGCGGCCAAATAAAAACTCAAAAAATACAAAACTTGGACTCCTAACAATACATAGGGTGAATGCACCCATTCTTTTGGTTCTGCCAGTAGAAAGGGAAGGAAAATTCCGAGAGCAGAGGGATAAAGAAAGGAGACCACCCCCCGAACACCCGACTCCGACCAAGAGAGCGAAATTAGATAGGAATAAAGCAGTTGCCCAAAAATTCCTGAGAAAAATGCCAAAGGCAGAACCACGAGGATTTCTGTTCCTAAACAGGAAGAAAATGCCAGAGCACCAATCCAAATTCCAATTTCTGCCGCCTCAGATAACTTTTCTTTTTTGAGTTTCGAAACCAAAAGAAAACCAACAAAGGAAGACATCCCATAAATCAGGATCATAGACAGTTTGTTGTAAAATTGAACGTCCACCTTCCAGGGGGATAAAACAAGAAAAGCGGCAGGTAAAAAACTTAAATAAACAAAACGAGAACTATCGTAGGCTAACACCTGCATACGATTTTCTGTATCATTCCAAAACATCTCTCGCATCCAAACGAAAGCACCCAAAGAAATGGCAAAAGGCAAAATGAAAGTATTATCTTGGACATAGATATTGGTTTGAAAGAAATGAATTCCAAAAAGCAAAGAAACCCAAAACAAATATAGAAAGATCGAAACTACAAATCGTCGAACTGGTCTCAAATCAAATATCTTCTCTTCCAAGGAAGAATAGGAAAGAAATAATAATAGATTACTTTTTGTGATATATACAAATATTGAATCGGTATTCCAAAGTTCGGATCGGATTCCCCATTTTTTTAAGATTTCAGTAAAAATGAAACCAAAGACAGTTGTCATCGTCCATTGGAAAAGTATATCACTGCGTTTTCCCTCTTCAGAAATTCGGCTGAGAGTATGGAACAAAAAGAAACCAGATAAAACACAAAAAAGAAATTCTGTTTCGAATAGATTCATAAATAAACTTCCTCACTGACAGTAAACGGAAGAATGGAATAAGGAGGTTCACCATTACGATCCAAACTTTGGAAGTTATGATGGAATCCTCTGATGGACTGGTTACCAATTAAAATAAATTTTTCACTTCCAGCAGGTTTCAAAAGGATACTGCGGTTGAAAAAATATAGAACAGGATTTGCCTTTAGTTCCTTTCCAATGTTTTGAAAATGTGGGAGGATTTTTGTATAAGGTTCGTAAATATCGATGGAGTTGGCAGCACGAATGATGATGGTTTTTCCTTTTAAGTTAGGAATTGGACGATTTCGAAGGATCCAATTATTAGGATCAGAATAAACAGTTTGGAATTCACCCACTCCGTCGGCAGAAAGAATTCGAATGTTTGGAAAAGCATAAAGCCTATCTTTTAATTCAGGTTTTACTTTTTTTAAAAACAAATCTACTTCCCCAGGTAACTCCCATAATACAACTTCCATACCTGAAAAATGTTTGGCAACGGCAAGAGAGGTAACACCTGGATATTCGGGATGGTTTAAGGCAGGACCAATATCAAAAAATACAATTTGGTTTCCTTTTTCAAATCGTTTCAGATCACCAAACAATGTTTTGCGTAAGGATGACATTGGTTTGGATAAAAATGCTTTTGTATTCAACAAATCATCTAAAAACAAATTGGTGTCTTCCAATCTATTTTCATAGGTTCTGGCACGAATCTCTTCATCTTGTCCATTAAACAAATAACGCCCGGTATAAGAACGGATCGTTTTTTCTTCTAACTCTGTAAAAGAATTAGGACTAAGGGAATCCCAAGTATAAGGGTAAATGGGTTTTCCAATTTCAAAACGATCGTTTGTTGGTAAGTCAACAATTTGTCCATAAGGGGACAACCTTGTGTATTGTTTATAATAACTTTCCATCTGTTCTGAATTGTTTCGGAGTTTAGAAAGAAGAGCCAAATTAAAAAGGACATATCGATAATAAGGTTTTTCTTCTATTCCATAGATGGATTTGGCTTGGACAAAGGATTCCCAAACAGATTTAGCAATGCTCCATTTCCCAGATTTATAAAGAGATGCTGCATACAAATTATAAGAATACAAGGCTATGTCATGGTTTGCATATCCTTCTTTCATGATAATTTTCCTTTGGTCTTCTAACAAAGACAGGGCCGCGTCATAACGACCTAAATCATAATATACCTTTGCTAAGTTAAAATCCAAATAGAGGGAATCAAATCCCTTGGGCAGTTGTCCTTGGATGGATGATAATTCATAGGAAGCAAGTTCGGCTTGAGAAAGATCATAAAGCAGGAGGCCGTAAAAATAAGAATTTTCTATAGAAGACGGATCTTGTAACAAACCCAAAGTATCATAAAGTTTTTTGGCTGAGGTTAAGTAATAAACAGCTTCTTCTTTTTTTCCATCGAGTACTAGCGCTTTTCCAAGTAAGGAAATCGTATCAGCATAATCGCTATGAAATACGGATTTAAGAAATTCTCTTTCTTTTCGTGCAGCGCTTGCGTATTCTATAGTTTTACTAAATTCTTTTTTTGCGAAATAGAATTCAGAAATGTTTTTTGCAACATAGAACCTTGTATATGTCGAAAAATTGGAATTCCCACCGACACTACGCCAAATTTCTTTCAAAGATTCCTCGGTTCTTTTTTCTAAACTTACACTTATTTTGATAAACTGCAAATACTCCGAAGGAAAATCCAAAGTTTTTAAAAGGGAGTTTTTTTCTTCTAAGGATAACTTAGGATCATACTCCGATAACCGAACAAACTCTGATTCGGAAAGGAATTCATCGGCAGATGGAATTTTCCATTCAGGGGAACGTTTCATCAAACGATGTAATCGAATGGTTTCATCCAAAAGATGAGAAAGTGAGTTATAAATGACAGAAACGAATTTCCCACGTTCTTCATATGGAAGAAATACCAACTGACCCGTGTAAGTTGATTTTTGTTCCACTGCTTTTAGTTTCGGAGTGAATTCAATCCCCTTCTCTTTCCATTCCAAAGATCCAAAAAAAACAAAATTGGCCCTTAGTTTTTTAGCTAGTGAGAGGGAATTTTCTTTTCCAAGATAAACTCCTCCAGTGACTTTTTGAAATTCAAAATCAATCAACTGGGAAAAGAGATTCATAGTTTTGGAATCTGATTCTTTTCCTTTAACTTCAAAGTCCCCTAAACTAAAAAAGGAAACTGATTCAGGTGATTCGTAAGTCACCGGCAAGGTTTCTTTTTGGATGGCATTACGAATCGAATAGTATAACGGAGCATAGGCGACAAACGCCAAAAGGGAAAAGGTAAGGAGGGTATTTTTTTGAAAGCGGGACAAGTTAAGCAAATTCTAAAAAGTTTAGTTTGACCTATTTTTCTTAGAATTTTGCAGAACTCAAGGAAAAAACGGGGTTTCCCCCGTTAGGAATCGAATCTTATCGTTTGAGACCGAGAACTTCCTGGATCATCTGGTCAGATGTCACGATGGTTCGGGAGTTGGCTTGGAATCCCCTTTGGGTCACGATCATATCGGTAAACTGATCAGAAAGATCCACGTTGGACATCTCAAGGAGTCCTGCGTTGATTTTTCCACGGCCTTGGCTTCCTGCTTCCCCAATGTTTGCATCCCCGGAGTTCAGAGAGTAACTATACATTGTGTCCCCTTCTTTATTGAGACCGGCTGGGTTCGTGAAGTTTGCAAGAGCAATCCTTGCGAGTGGTTGGCGCACTCCATTGGAAAATACCCCAGTTACCGTTCCCGTATTGTCGATGGAGAAAGATTCCATATATCCCATTGGGTATCCATCTTGTTTCACAGCCTTGGTTGTAAAGTCAGAAGAGAACTGAGTGATCCCACCCACAAGACCCGCTTCTCCTAAATTCAAACTGAATTTTTGAGCCGTTGGGTTTCCAGGGATTCGGAAAGAAATATCGGCTTTTAGTTTTCCAGTCGTTTGTGAATCCACTCCATCAGAGACAGAGATGATTTTTCCATCAGGAGTGAAGGATACTTCGAGTTCTTGGTTTCCTGAAACTTTTGTATTTTCCCCACCTGTTCCACTTACGTCTACAGAGACTTGGCTTGCATCTTCCAATTTGAAACGCATCTTCCATACGTTTTCTCTCATTTTATAAAACTCAACTCCCATTTGGCGAGTGTTTCCAAGCTCATCATAAACATTAATGGATGTTACATGGCCTCTTCTTTGGCGAGGATCTGGATCATTGATATAACGTTGGATGTCTTCTTCTGTTGCATCAGAGGGAACTGCGGCAACACTAGCATTGAGGTTGGATTGAAAGTCTACGTTCTGAGTGGCACGAGCTGGTTCTTTGGAATAAAGAGGAATCATGATGTCTTCCAAAGATCCTGCGGAGTTGATGTATTTGTTTCCACCATCATCCAAACGAGAATTCCAACCTTGTACTTTCAAACCGTTGGCAGGGTTTACATAAAATCCGTTTTTATCTACGTTGAAGGCACCGGCACGAGTGTAAAATTGTTTGTCTCCGTCTTTCACAACAAAGAAACCTTCACCAGATACGGCGACATCAGTATTCTTTCCAGTGGTTTGCAAAGCACCTTGCGTCATAATTTTATCAATTGCAGCGATGAGGGAACCAAGACCCACTTGTTTCGGGTTAGTTCCCCCGATCCTTTCGTTTGGTTCTGACGCACCTTGTAACTCTTGCGAGATCATATCTTGGAAGGTAACTCGCTCCGTTTTAAAACCGTGTGTGTTCACGTTGGAGATGTTGTTACCAATAACATCCATTCTTACTTGGTGGTTTTTCAATCCGGAAACTCCGGAGTAAAGTGATCTCATCATAACGTTATATCCTCTCTTTTTTTATCGACCTTTTTGAATTAATCCTGATAAGCTTCTTGTTTTTTTAATGTATTATTCGGAACGTTTGCCGCGTTCTGTGGACGTTGGAATTCTGGTTCGGATTTGAGAAGTGATGGATCAGAAATCAAATTGATTTTTGCTACATCGAGCATCCTTCCATTCACACGAACATATGTTTTTCCTTCATTATCAAAAAGAATGGCACCCGCAAGCCCTGTCACATCTTCACCTGTAACTAAATCTGGGCCTGAAACAATTTTTCCTACTACCGAATAACTTTGTTTAGATTCCATTCTGGCAATTCCAGAAGAAATGTTTTTCATCTGTTCTAGAGATGAAAACTGTGCCATTTGTGCGATGAAGTCTTTGTCTTGCACTGGGTTTGTTGGATCTTGATGAGAAAGTTGAGTGAGAAGGAGTTTTAAAAAATCATCCTTTCCCAACTCCTTTTGTTTCTCACGAATTTCGATTCCTTTCAGACCACTTGTTTCTTCTTTTTCTAACTGATCCAAATGTTTACGAATATTGAAGGTTCTATCCCCTTCAAAGTATTTGGTTCTAGCTGAATTTTGTGTTGATATGTCTTGCATTCCGTCTGGCATGGGATCCTCTATTTTTCTATATTTGTTAGTGATTTATGCGAAAAATTCCAATGCTTTGGTTTCTTCGAAAGCTGGTGCACCAAGAAGATCCGCCCCTTCTTCTACAAGCGAACTTTCAGAATTACGAAACCTTGCCGCTTCTACCATAGTTTGGTAGAGTTCATTTTGTTCTTTGCGATCAGTCAGTCCACTTCCATCGTCCCATAAATCAATGATGAGCGCCTGTAAGTCGAGGCCAGATTCTTTTAGGTTTTCTTTTATGGTTTGGATTTCGTTTTGAAGGGATTTTTGTAGTTCTTCTGATTCAACAAGAATGCGACCTTCTACTTTCTCACCATCTACAGTGACTTTTAAAGTAAGCCTTCCGTATTCTTTTGGATTCATTACGATTTCGGCACTGGACTTTCCATTTTGTACAATATCAAACCTTGCTTGTTTGATCAGTTCATCGATATTTTGTTTAAGTACTGCTTCTTTTGGTTTCGAAGTTTTTTCTGCAGAACGAATTTCTTCTGTTTTTTGCATTGATCTGGATTCAAAAGAAGAAAATTGCAAACTTTGTTTTTGTCCTTTCTCTTCAAAAGAGCGACCACCGTCCTCTCCCGATTTTGCTGAAGAGGAATTTTGAATGGTAGGTATGACCGATGCCTCAGTCTGTTTTTGTTTTTCAGAAGGAGTTTGTGATTTCAAATCTTGTTTTTGGAATTCTTTATCTTTGATTCCTAGTGAACGAATCATTTTATCCGAGTTTATTGTTTGATTTGATTTTTCTTGTTCGGAAGAAACCTCACTAGTTTCCGATCCGTTTTTTGTTTGTTTTCCTGATTTTAATTTTCCATCTGTTTTACGAACAGAATGTTCGGTGGAAAGTTCTCTTCCTTCCACTTTCACTTCTTTGCCTTTGGCAAAAACGAGATCGGAAACAACAGAACCAGAGTGAATGGATTCTTTTTTTAGGCCAAAGGATTCAGTTTTTTCATTTCCTTTTTTATTTTCTAAGGCTTTTTTTTCTGCCTTAGGAAAAAGAACTAAATTAGAGTCTTTTTCTAATTTGTTTTGTGATGAGAAGGAAGTAGATTCATTTGGTTTGGATCCTTTCTCTGTTTGGAAAAGGCTCATCGCGAGCTTTTTGGCTTCATCAATGAAGGCACTTCCCTCTTTGGGAGAATAAGCTGTAGATTTTTCCGCAGATTTTTGTAAAGAAAGTAGAACTGTTTTTTCCTTAACGGCCATCTCATTCAATTGGTTTGCAGAAACCATGGAACGATCCCAATCAGCATGGGAGGTTACAAGCCCAAGACTATATTCCAATGCATCTCGATCTAAATCTTCTTCTTCAGTGGATTCTTCTGATTCTTCTTCAGATTTTGATTCTTTGGAAATGGAATTGTCTTTTTGAGATTCAGAAATAGAACTTAACTCTTGTTTTGTGACATCGTCCTGTTTAGAAATTTCAGAAGGAACCGTTGTTTCTTCCTTCTCTCGTCCAATGGTTTTATATTCGGAACCTGTTAGTTTTTTCTCAGAGTGCACTTGGAATTCTCTTTCCAAAATTTCCCCAAAACTTTCCCGAACCGCCATCATCGAATGGTTTTCTGCACCATTCTGTTTGGATGCCTTCCCTTCAACTTGCGGGAATGGAATTACGTTTTGGTTCGGGGCTTTTACGTTCATAGGGTGCCTTCTCCCTTAAGGATCGAACTTCCCCAGATTTCCTTGAGAGAATTATCTTCTTCCTTTTCCGGTTTATGTCGGAAAGGGAAGAACTACCCGTTTTATGAAATAAATTTCGCTTGACGAATATTCGTTAAATTGGAGGATGAGTTTGATTTATTAAACAAAAGGGCGCAAAAATGAAAAAGAATACCCATATTTCGAACCAAAAACAAAGAATTTCTGCAATATTGTGCATTTTCCTTAGTGTATTGAGTTTCACCTCACTCGCAAGCGAAGGCACTTTCCTCCATGTGTCCTTTGACCCGACGAGAGAATTGTACGAAGAAATTAACAAATCCTTCCTAAAAGAATGGAAGGCTAAAAAAGGCAGCGAGTTTGCCATCCAACAATCCCACGGTGGGTCAGGAAAACAAGCTAGGGCCGTGATTGATGGGCTCGATGCAGACGTAGTGAGTCTTGCTCTTTCCTATGACATTGATAGCATTTCCGCCAAATCGGGATTAATCGATGCAAATTGGCAAAAAAAACTTCCAAACAATAGTGTTCCTTACTATTCAACCATCGTATTTTTGGTTCGTAAATCCAATCCTAAAAAAATCAAAGATTGGGATGATATCGTAAAACCAGGAGTTTCTATCATCACTCCTAACCCAAAAACAAGTGGTGGCGCTCGTTGGAATTATTTGGCAGCTTATGGATTTGCGAAACGTAAATACAAATCTGATGAAAAAGCAACAGAGTTTATCAAGGCTCTCTTTAAAAATACATCGGTTCTTGATACGGGAGCTCGCGGGTCTACAACTACTTTTGTCCAAAGAGGAATTGGTGATGTTCTCATCACTTGGGAAAACGAAGCAAAACTTTCACTTGATGAAGAAAAAAGATCTGGTAAAAACACTTTAGAAGTTGTGTATCCATCAGAATCAATCAGAGCAGAAACTCCGGTTGCTGTAGTTACCAAAACTGCTACAGAAAAAGGCAATTTGGAAAAAGCGACTTCCTACTTAGAATTTCTTTATACAAAAGAAGGACAATCGATCATTGCTAAACATTTTTTTAGACCGACAGATAAGGCCGTGGCAAAATCTTCTGCAAAAGAATTTCCCAACATTAAATTATTTTCCCTATCCGATTTAGGGGAAACTTGGGATTCTGCTCAGAAAAAACATTTTGCAGATGCAGGTGTCTTTGATGCCATCTACAAAACCCCTTAAAATATGCTTATAGAAACCCGGCCGTATAAAAAATTACATTTTGGAATCAGTTTAGGACTGACTGTCTTTTATTCGTCCGCGGTTGTCGTCATTCCACTTCTAGGACTCTTTTTCCATTCCCTTGGGATTGGAGTTTCAGGAATCCTGGAAGTGTTTTCAGATGAAAGAATTCGTTCCGCACTTTTTTTAAGTTTCAGTGTGGGTTTCATTTCGGCACTGATCAATCTCTTTGTGGGATTTTTATTTGCTTGGGTTCTTGTCAGATATAACTTTCCTTTCAAAAAATTACTCGATACCTTAATCGATTTACCTTTTACCTTACCCACTGCGGTTGCAGGAATTGCGCTTACTACAATTTATTCTCAAAATGGAATCATTGGATCCTACTTTGAACAGTGGGGAATTAAAATTGCCTACACTCCGATTGGAATTGTCATAGCTCTTGTTTTTATTGGATTTCCTTTTGTTGTAAGAACGGTTCAACCAGTCATCGAAGAGTTACCTAAAGAATTAGAAGAAAGCGCACGCTGCCTTGGTGCCACACCATTCCAAACTTTTTATAAAGTTTTACTTCCTGAACTTTGGCCTTCCCTTCTCGCAGGAACAGGAATGGCTTTTGCACGAAGTATCGGGGAATACGGATCTGTTGTTTTTATTTCCGGAAACATTCCAGGAAAAACTGAGATCCTTCCACTCCTGATCGTCACCAAACTAGAACAATACGAATACGAAAAAGCCACTTCCATTGCTCTTGTCATGTTACTCACATCCTTCGTATTTATGTTTTTGATTAATTTACTCCAAGAACGGGCTTCCAAAAAATTATCATGAAAATCAAAATTATACCCATTTTTCTCGTGATTTTAGCCTATATCTTTGCTGGGATCATTCTGATTTTGCCCATCTACACAGTCTTTTCCGAAGCATTTTCTGAAGGTTATACGAAGTATATCGAATCCATTACTGGTGAATATGCACTTTTTGCCATTGGCCTTACGGTCAAAGTTTCCATTGTTTCTGTGATTTTAAATACAATCTTTGGTGTGACCGCAGCATTTACGATCACGAGATTTAACTTTCCTGGAAAAAATATTTTAGTCACTATCATTGATAGTCCCTTCGCAGTTTCTCCTGTAGTTTCTGGTCTTATCTTTTTATTGTTATTTGGAAGACAAGGTTACTTTGGCGACTTTCTTAACGAACATGGAATCAAAATTGTTTTTAACACTCCGGGTCTTATCCTTGCGACTGTCTTCATTACTTTCCCATTTGTAGCTCGGGAACTAGTTCCCCTCATGCAAAGCCAAGGACGAGAGGAAGAAGAAGCAGGGATGTTACTCGGAGCTAGTTTCTTTCAACTTCTGAGACGTGTCATCCTTCCCAATATCAAATGGGGGCTGTTATACGGTATCATTCTTTGTAATGCCAGAGCCATGGGTGAATTTGGAGCTGTCTCTGTACTCAGTGGCCATATCCGAGGAAAAACAACCACTCTCCCTCTTCATATAGAAATGTTATACAATGAGTTTGATTCTGTAGGTGCATTTTCGTGCGCCACCTTACTTGTGTTTCTCTCTCTACTCACTCTCATCTTTAAATTGATTTTGGAAAAACGAACTGCGAGCAAGAAAAATGCCGATTGAAATTAATAACGTAAATAAAACCTTTGGGTCGTTCACCGCACTAAAAGAGGTTAACCTCTCCATTCCAGATGGAGAACTTGTAGCCTTACTTGGTCCTTCCGGATCTGGGAAAACCACCTTACTTCGCATCATTGCTGGTCTCGAAGAACCATCTTCTGGAAATGTAGAGTTTGTCGGAGAAAATCTTTCCAAATCCAAAATTCAAAATGGAGAGGTGGGATTTGTTTTCCAACACTATGCCCTCTTTCGCCATATGACGATTGCAGAAAACATTGGATTTGGTTTGGAAGTAAGACCAAAAGCTTTGCGACCTTCCAAAAAAGAAATTCAGGAAAAAGTTTCTAAATTACTGACACTCATCCAACTCGAAAAGTTTCACAACCGCTACCCACATGAATTGTCGGGCGGCCAACGCCAACGTGTGGCACTCGCTCGTGCTCTTGCCATCGAACCAAAATTTTTATTACTGGATGAACCCTTCGGTGCCCTTGATGCCAAAGTCAGAAAGGAATTACGGAACTGGTTGCGAAGACTGCATGACGAAATCCACATAACAAGTGTTTTTGTAACTCATGACCAAGAAGAAGCTCTGGAAGTGAGTGATCGAATTGTCATCTTAAACCATGGCCAATTGGAACAAGTGGGAAGCCCGGACGAGGTGTATAACAAACCTAAGTCCCCTTTTGTTTTCCACTTCCTTGGAGATGTGAACCTCTTCCATGGGCGGATCGAAGAAGGGACAACCAAAATCGGAAACTTGGCTCTCGATAGTTCCGAACACCAAGATGTAAAGGAATCGGTAGCCGTGGCCTATGTTCGTCCTTATGATGTGGAAATTGTGAGGGAACCCGACCAAGGGATCGCTGCGGAAATCCAATACATCCATTCCACGGGAAGGAATGTGCGAGTGGAACTCAAACGAGTGGATACAGGCACTCTGATTGAATCCGTTTTGGAACAGGAAACCTATCGTCTTTTGAACCTTTTGCCCGGCGAGACGGTCTATTTGAGGATAAAAAAAGCAAAAGTATACGTAGAAGACTTCTCTATCTAGTATTTTCCGCTAATATAGTTTACAAATCGTCCAATATACAAAACATTGGACGGTAGGATTGGAAAAAATGGGAAATTTGGAAGTTTTGACAGAAACCTATACCTCCCTCTCCCTAGAACAGGGATTAAGGCAACTTAGTTTGGATTTTCCAGGCAAGGCTGTGTTCACTACCAGTTTTGGATTGGAAGACCAAGCCATCACTCATGCGATTCTCGCAAACCAAATCGACATTCGGATTGCTACTTTGGATACGGGGCGACTCTTCCAAGAGACCTATGATGTTTGGCAAAAAACTAACGTTCGTTATGGGGCAAAAATTGAAGCCTTTTATCCAAACGAAAAAGAAATCCAAGGTTTTGTAGAAGAGAATGGGCCGAATGCATTTTATGATTCTTTAGATTTACGAAAAGAATGTTGTCGGATTCGCAAACTCGTTCCTCTCGATGCCATTTTAAAAGACACAGAAGTTTGGGTGACTGGACTCAGAAAAGACCAATCTGGATTTAGAACCGAAATGTCTATTTTCGAATCGGATCCCCAAAGAAATTTAATCAAATACCAACCACTACTTTTATGGTCCTTTGAAGATACTTGGAAGTATATCAGAGAACACAATGTACCATACAACCTATTACACGACAAAGGTTTTCCAAGCATTGGTTGTGCACCTTGTACCCGTGCCATTGAACCAGGAGAAGACTTTCGTGCAGGCCGATGGTGGTGGGAACAAGAATCTAAAAAAGAATGCGGCCTACATTGGGTAGACGGCAAACTCACACCGAAAAAAGGATAATACCAACATGACCGATTTACATAGACTTTCCCATCTAGACCAACTAGAATCGGAAGCCATCTATATTTTAAGAGAAGTGGCAGCACAATTTGAAAGACCTGCCCTTCTATTTTCAGGAGGAAAAGATTCGATTTGTCTCGTACATCTTGCACTCAAAGCCTTTCGACCTGGAAAATTTCCTTTCCCTCTCGTTCATATTGATACAGGGCATAACTTTGATGAGGCGCTAAAATTTAGAGATGACTTAGCGGAACGAACTGGAGAAAAACTAGTGGTTCGTTACGTGCAAGATTCCATCGACCAAGGCAAAGCTGTGGAAGAAAAAGGAAAGTTCCCGAGCAGAAATGCCATCCAAGCAGTGACACTCCTTGATACCATTGCTGAGTTCAAATTTGATGCTTGTATTGGTGGGGCTCGCCGGGATGAAGAAAAAGCTCGTGCCAAAGAAAGAATATTTTCTGTCAGAGATGAATTTGGATCTTGGGATCCCAAACTCCAACGCCCAGAACTTTGGAATATCTATAATGGTAAAATCCATGTGGGTGAAAACGTAAGGGTATTTCCAATCAGCAACTGGACGGAACTTGATGTTTGGGAATACATCCGAAAAGAAAAGATCGAACTTCCATCGCTTTATTTTTCACACCAAAGAGAAATCGTATGGCGAGAAGACCTAGTGTTTCCGGTATCGAAGTTCATTAGTTTAGACAATACAGACAAAGTAGAAACAAGAACCGTAAGGTTTCGGACTGTAGGTGATATGACATGCACTGCGGCCGTAGAATCCGAAGCCAATACAATCGACGATATCATTCGTGAAATTCAAGTTTCAAGAACCACCGAAAGAGGATCTCGTTTGGATGACAAACGTTCCGAAGCAGCGATGGAAGATAGAAAAAAAGGTGGGTATTTTTAATGGATATTTTACGTTTTATTACTGCAGGTAGTGTAGATGATGGGAAATCGACTCTCATCGGACGATTGTTATACGATAGTAAATCTATTTTCCAAGACCAATTAGAAGCCATTGAAAAAGCAGGACAGGTAAATGGACAAATCAACCTAGCCCTTCTCACTGATGGATTAAAAGCGGAAAGAGAACAAGGGATTACTATCGACATTGCTTATAAATATTTTTCGACTCCGAAAAGAAAATTTATCATAGCAGATGCACCAGGACATGTGCAGTACACTAGAAATATGGTGACTGGAGCTTCTAACTCTGATCTTGCGATCATTTTGATTGATGCGAGAAAAGGTGTGATCGAACAAACTTACCGCCACTCTTATATTGTATCCCTACTCAGAATTCCCTATGTTGTTGTTTGTATCAATAAAATGGATTTGGTAGATTTTTCCGAAGAAGTATTTTTAAATATCCAAAAACAATATTTAGAATTTGCAAAAGACCTAGATTTAAAATCCATCCACTTCCTTCCGATTTCTGCACTGAACGGTGACAATGTGGTAGATTTATCTTCTTCCATGCCTTGGTGGAAAGGAAGTTCATTACTTGGATTTTTAGAAGAAATTGAGCTCCGCACAGAAGAAGACTCGCCAGCACCTAGATTTCCTGTACAAAATGTGATTCGTCCCCAAACCACAGAATACCATGATTACAGAGGTTATGCGGGGCAAATCAGAAGTGGACACTTCACTGTAGGAGATTCCATCACTGTTTTACCAAGTGGGTTAAAATCAAAAATCAAAGCCATTGATACCTATGCGGGTTCCGTTAATACTGCCTATGCTCCCATGTCTGTCACCATTCGTTTGGAAGATGAAATTGATGTAAGTCGAGGAGATATGTTAGTGGTCAGTGGTAAGGAGCCAATCACTTCACAAGATTTGGAAGCTCATATCTGTTGGATGGACCAAAAGGTAATGACCCCCGGTTCCAAGTATTTACTCCGCCAAACAACCAATGCCGTAAAGGCTTCCATTCGTTCTTTGGAATACCGAGTGGAAACAAGCACCCACGAAAAGAAGGAACAGGCAAGTCTTGGCCTAAATGAAATTGGAAAAGTAACCATCAGAACTGCAAAACCTGTGGCTTACGACCCGTATTCCCAAATCCGAGGGACGGGGAGCTTTGTTTTGGTTGATGAAGGGACCAACCAGACGGTGGCGGCAGGAATGTTATTGTAGAACTTTAGTTCAATATAACAGATTTTTTCTTGATTTAAATCATGCTATTTCGCTAAGCTGGCAGTAGCATGAGTAAGGCCACTACGACAAAAACCAAATGGATCCGTAAATCCTTCATCGGGGAGACCAAACTTCCCATCGTTTACGAACCTGCCGAAGAAAGGGATCTGGAAGATCTGACCCATTGGATCCAAAAGAACCAAAAAGAATGGCGAGAGGATTTAAAAACCTATGGCGCCGTTCTCTTTCGCGGTTTCCCTGTTCATCAAGCTACCGACTTCCAATCCATCCTATTTGCTACGGAAGAAAAAAAGTTGGGTGAGTTTTATTTGGGCACCTCGCCACGCGACCAGGTCGTCAAACATGTGTTTACTGCAAGTGAACTCCCTCCCCACTACCCCATCATGCAACATGCTGAGATGAGTTTTCTTGACAACCCTCCTAAACTTTTATTTTTTTATGCGGAAAAAGCTTCCGAAACTGGTGGAGAAACTCCACTCACGGATCTTCGGGAAATTTACAAAGATGTAGATCCTAAAATCAAAGATAAAATTCAAAAACATGGAATTCGTTATCGAAGGCGTTACGATGGTCCATCCACCACAGCACGTTTTTCTTTATGGAAAACGAAACGTTGGGATGAGATGTTTGGAACCACAAACCTTGAGGAAGTCAAAAAAATTTCTGATAAAAATAGATTTAAGTTGGATTGGTTCGGAACTGATTCCTTGACCATCACCAATGAACAATCGGGTTTCCGCGTCCATCCTGAAGCAAAAACAACGGCATGGCATAACCATTCACAAACGTTTCATTACCAAGCGGCTGTGAGTGAAGTATGGAAAATTTTCAAAAGACAAAAAACATTTCGTTCTCTTGGTGTGGCACTACTCCTCACACTCCTCACTACAATCAAAAGGATATCCGGACAAGAGTCACATGACGTTCATGTCACTTATGGAAATGGAGAAGAAATTTCTGCAGGAGAAATGCAATCCATAACAAATGTTTTCTGGAAACATCTGGTAGCCATTCCTTGGCAAACAGGAGACGTTCTCATCATTGATAACTTATCCGTTTCCCATGGCAGACTACCCTTTACCGGTCCCCGTCGTATTTTAGTAGGTTGGTCAGATTAAATGGATATCAATGCAGTTCGCCTCAATTTCAACAAAGACTCAGTATATTTAATCAATGCACTGGTTGGTTTTATTATGTTTGGAATTGCTCTGGAATTAAAACTCCAAGACTTCAAACATTTATTACGATACCCAAAACCAGCGTTTGTTGGTCTTTTTAGCCAATACATTCTTTTGCCTCTTGCCACCCTTCTTATCATTTGGGTGATTAACCCACACCCTGGCCTTGCCCTTGGGATGGTTCTTGTGGCAGCATGTCCTGGCGGGAATATGTCCAACTTTTTCACACATTTGGCAAAAGGAAATTTGGCTCTCTCAGTGAGTCTAACGACGTTTTCTTCTGCATTTGCTTTTATTCTGACACCAATTGGATTTTTCTTTTGGGGGAATATACTTCCTGTTACAAAAGAATATCTTAAGTCGATCACTGTTAGTCCCTATGAGATTTTGGTTTCCATCACTGTACTACTCGTTGTTCCACTGATACTCGGAATTCTTTTTCAAAAACTATTTCCTAAACTCACACATACAGTGAAACGAGCAGTGCAAAGGATCTCCATTTTACTACTCGCTTTCTTTATCGTAGGTGCTCTTGCGACCAATTGGAAGTTCTTTAAAGAATACATCCAACTTCTCTTCGGTCTTGTATTTGTGATGAACCTTGCTGGACTTTCGCTTGGATATTATTTTGCCAAACTATTCCGATTGCCTCTTGGGGATAGAAAGACGGTAGCGATAGAAACAGGAATTCAAAATTCAAGTCTCGGTCTTGCGATTGTTTTTAGTTTCTTTGATGGACTTGGTGGAATGGCAATGATATGTGCATGGTGGGGAATTTGGCACCTGATTGCCGGTGCCGCCATTGCTACTTATTGGAACAAAACAACTCCTAAAGAATTGGAATCTTAATTTAAAATTCCAATTCGATTGATGTAATCTCCAAAAGACTCTTTGGTATTTCTTTCTTTCGAAAACCTTCCAAAGAGTCCATCTAACTCAGATAAAATTGCTGCTTCATCCAAATCTTCTTTGTATTTACGATTCAGCCTGTAACCTTCCGCATCAGCACCTAAGTGTAAATTGTATTTTCCATAAGAGGTTCCGACAAGACCAATCTCTGAAATGTATGGCCTTGCACATCCATTGGGACAACCTGTCATCCGAATGGATACTGGTTCGTCAGCGAGTCCATGTTTTCCAAGGATAGGTTCAATTTTGTCGATTAGACTTGGGAGGTATCTCTGTGCTTCCGCAAGCGCCAAAGAACAGGTGTTTAATGCCACACATGCGATGGAATTTTTGCGAATTTGTGAAATTTCATTTGTTTTACGATGGACACCAAACTTCACAAGAATGGATTCAATGAGATCCTTATCTTTGGGAAAAATGTCAGATAAAATCAAGTTTTGGTTACAAGTAAAACGAAATGTAGCACGTCTTGTTTTCGAAACTTCGAGGAGGGCCGTTTTTAGATTATAACCATGTTCATCACAAACACGACCATTCTCTACAAAAACCGTATAATGCCAGTTACCTGCCACGTCTTGTCTCCAACCAAAGTCATCAGATCTTTGGGTGAACTGATATTCTTTTGCCGGTTCAAAACTAATCCCCACTCGTTTTTCCACTTCTCGTTTGTAGAACTCAACACCCAAACGATCCAAAGTATATTTCAAACGAGATAACTTTCGGTCTTCCCTGTTTCCAAAATCTCTTTGGACAGTTACAATTTCATAAACTACTTTTAAGATATCTTTTTTAGGAATAAAACCAAATACAGTTCCCACTCTTGGGTAGGTATCAGGATTTCCGTGGGTGGTTCCAAGGCCTCCACCCACTGCGACATTGAAACCAAGGAGTTGTCCATTTTCAATGATGGCAATGAGTCCAATATCGTTTGTAAAAAGATCTACGTCGTTATAAGGGGGAATCGCAATCGCAATTTTAAACTTACGAGGAAGATATACATCTTTATACAAAGGATCTTCTGGTTCTTCTTTTTCTGCTAAAAGATTTTCATCGAGCCATATCTCATAATAGGCTCTGGTTTTAGGTAATAATGACCTACTAATTTCGCCAGCATACCCAAACACTTCTTTGTGTAAGGGGCTTGTCGCCGGGTTCGATGTACAAGTCACGTTACGATTGACATCACCACAAGCAGCAATGGAATCCAAAAATACAGAATCAAATGCTTTGATGGTTGGTTTGATTTTAGACTTCAAAATTCCATGGAGTTGGACTGTTTGGCGAGTGGTGATTTTAATGGTTCCTGTTGAATTCTCACCAGCAACATTATGTAAAGCTTCCCAATGCACTGGCCCAATCATTCCACCTGGGATTCTTAAACGAATCATAAAGGAATACAAACGTTCTAATTTTTTTGCAGCACGTTCTTCTCTACGATCTCTATCGTCTTGTTGGTACATCCCATGAAACTTAAGAAGTAGTTGGTCATCAGAACGAAGTGAACCAGTGTGTTCATCTTTCAAACTTAAAGCTAATGAACCTCTTAAACCCCGGCTAAGGCGTTTTACTTTTTCCGCTAATGTTTCTTTTTTTTGTTCTGCCATGATTACCTCAGTAAACGTCCTTAATGTAGCGACCGGCTTCTTCTAATTCTTTTAAATAATCAGAAGCTTCTTTTCCTGTATCAAATGTTCTTTCTGATAAAATTTCAATGAGTTTGCGGTCGACGTCCTTACTCATTGGATCTTTCGACCCACAAAGATAAATCACTGCCCCACTTTCGATCCATTTCAAAAGTTCTGCGGCGTTTTCACCCATTCGGTCTTGAACATAAACTTTCTGTTTTGTATCTCTGGAAAAAGCAGCATTTAACCTGTGCAATACGCCAGTATCCATCAGTTCCAAAAGTTCTGTTTGGTAATAAAAATCGGAGACAAAATTTCTTTCTCCAAAAAATAACCAGTTTTTGCCGTTCCCACTATTTTGTTCTCTTTCAAATAAAAAACTTCTAAAAGGTGCGATCCCAGTACCAGGCCCAATCATAATGATATCTGTATCAGGACTTGGCAATCGAAAGGAATTGTTTCTCTGAATGAAAAAGGGAACCACTTCTCCTTCTTTCAATTCTGACAAAAAACCAGAACAAAAACCGGTTTTGATTCCAGTAAATGTTTCGATCTCCACTTCTGCAACAGTGAGGTGGACTTCATCCTCTCCATGTGCCGATGGACTGGATGCAATGGAATAATACCTAGGAACAATCGGTTCTAAAATATCTACGAGAGTTTGGAGTTCTAGTTGTTTTTCGGAAGGATTTAAAGTTAACAAAACATCCAAATCCAGTTTACCCGAAGGTAATTCTTTTCCAATGAGTCCTGCATATTTTTGAATCACACGGTCTGGCAAAAAACGAACGGATACTTTTTTACGAAATAAATCATAAGCCATCCATGTTTCCCCTTTATAGGTAACACGAGTTTCACGATCTGTTTTTAATAACGATAAAATACGATTTACTTCATCTTCACGGTTATAGGCAAGAAAACCTGCACTATCCCCAGGAAGATAATCAATCGGCACAGTGGTTTTGATTTCAATATGTCTGGTTGATTTACTAGCACCAACATCATTCAAAACGATATTTGTAACAACCGCCCCTTCATAAACAACCTTACCTCCCGATGCCGGTTTTGCCGCAGGATTCTGCGTTGTTTTAGGGCTTTGTGGAGTTGCTGTTTTAGAATGAGCATTGAGTTTAGAAATAAGTTCACTCATCCAAGGTTTGGCAACAGCTTCAAAGTCTACATCACATTTACCTAATGGTTGGATCCTCTCTGCACCTAACTTAGACAACATGGAATCTACATCTTCACCTGTTTGGCAAAAAAGTGGGTAACTAGTATCGCCTAACCCAAGAACTGCGAACTTAACTTTAGATAATGAATCTTTTGAATCAGCCAAAATTTGAATGAAAGGTTTTGCTGCTTGAGGTGGTTCCCCATCTCCATGAGTGGAAACTACCACAAATAAATATTCTTCTTCTTTGAGATCTTTTGCTTTATAAGTATCTGTACTTTTTAATTTCGCAGAAACACCCAACTCTTTTAGTTTTTTAACAAGTTCTGTTCCGAGTTTCTTGGAGTTCCCGGTTTCTGTTCCGTAAACCACGCTGCATTGGATGGGTTGGGCTTTTAAATTTCCATGTAAAGGATCCGTTCCCGAATCTATACTCACAGGAGGTGTGAGGGAAACATCAACACTTCCTCCAATACTTGCCTGTGTGAGCGCTGATAAATATCCAGACATCCACACCCATTCGTCTTTGGTGGATTCCTTCAGTAGCTGTAAAAATCGATTGCGTTTCTCATCGGATAGCATAAAAACCTATTTTTGATTTGGATTCCAGTAAAACATCCAAAAAGTCTGATAAATTGAATCTTTCCCCAGAGATATACCCCAAGTAAACCAAAAAAATGGAGATTTTGTAGAAATAATTAGCCAATCACTTGACTATTTCTGACAATATCGCAAGGTATAACAGATATGTCCTCCAATAAGACAGAACATGGATTTGTCAGTTTTGTGAGCGGTGGCCCCGGTCCCATTGACCTTTTGACCCTCCGCGGACGGAGTCGTATCGAATCCGCTGACGTCATTCTCTATGATGCCCTTCTTGATCCCGGTTTTTTAGACTTATTTCCTGAGGATGCACAAATCCTTTATGTAGGAAAAAGGTCGGGGGAACACGCTCGCACCCAATCAGAAATCAATTCCCTTCTTGTAGAATTCGCCACCCAAGGAAAACATGTGGTTCGTTTGAAGGGAGGTGACGCTTCTATTTTTGGAAGACTTGCCGAAGAAATCCAAAGTCTCGAAAAAGAGGGAATCTCTTTCGAGGTGATTCCTGGAGTGAGTTCCGTAACTACCGGTGTTGCCGAGTTAGGTTTATCGCTGACTGTTCGCGGAATTTCCAGACAAATCATCATCCTTGATGGTCATACCATTTTAGAAGACGAACGCAGTTGGATCGGGATGGAAAATTTCCAGGGAACCATTGCCATTCTAATGGGAAGTAAAAAAACAAAAGAACTTGCAGAAACGCTTATACAAAAGGGAATGAGCGGCACAACTCCCATCGTTCTTGCAGAAAATGTGGGAAGAGGAAATCCCATTTATACAACATCCACTCTCGCAGACACTGCGTTAAACGAGATTCCGAAACAATCCACTGGCCCAGGAATTCTTTATGTTGGAGAAGTCATTCGTCCCCTACTCGATCGTACGAAAAAAACACTCGGCTATAGTTCACAAAATTTAATCTAAAATGAATTTCAAAAAATATCCCATCTTCCTCAATTTAGAAAATAAAAATATTCTGATTGTTGGTGGAGGGAATGCTTGTTTAGAAAAACTAAAGGGTCTCGAGTTTACTGGTGCTAAAATCCATGTAATCGCTATCAATTTTAGTGCTGAAGTAAAAACTTTTTTAGCAAAGTATCCAAACATCACCACAGAAGAACGTGCCGTGGGAGAAGAAGATCTAAACCATCGTGATATTATTTTTTTAGGAACAAGTGACTCAGGGATCAATCAAAAGTTCAGAGCTCTCGCCAAAGAAAAAGGGATTTGGGTCAATTCAGTTGATGATCCAAAAAATTGTGATTTTTATTCATCTTCATCCGTATCCATTGGTCCCGTTCAATTTGCAATTTCCACAGATGGAAAGTTTGCAGGGGTGTCATCTACCCTTCGCAAACTTTTTGAAGAAATCATCCCCGAAGAAGACCATGAACTCATGGAAACACTTTTTGAAATGCGAAGAAACTTAAAAGAAATCCTTCCTAATGATAAAGAAAGAAGACTTGTTTTAAAAGAAATTGTTCAAAACTTAAACTCAAGATACTTTCACAAACACTAATTTGCATCAGGATAGATCTGAATCGTTGTTAATTGATGTTCATTTGACCAAACTGAATGTAAGGGAATATTAACAATCAACTTTTCATTACTATCCAACCTTGCCGTCCACTCTCCGGGAGTTCTTGGATCCGAAAATTTTACCTTTTTGATAGGAAATGGGAATTGAATTTCAAACTGAATGAACTCAACAAGTGTATTGAACCTAAGCAAATCATCTCGAAGTTTTGCTTCACTTAGAATGGAATTAATTTCTTCTTTGTTGATTTCCAAAGCAACCAAAAGGGGCGAAGATTTACTGGTATCAATCACAAGTTGGATTTCCTGAACTTGATCTTCCGTAAATTCGATCAATCGAAATCCTGGAGGAAGGATATGCGTATAGTTTTTAAATTGATACGCTCTCTCTTTGATACTGATTTCTAATTCACCATTGGGAACGAGTCCCGTCCCAAAAAAAATTCCTGACGGTCTTTTTGTAATTTTTTTCTGATACAAAACCAAATCACCAGAGAGATCAGGTTTAATCTTTATTTTGATATTTCCGCCCGCACAGGCGACAAACATTAGGCAGAAAAAAAAGGAAATTGAAATCAGTTTCATATCGCCAATAGAAACATTTGTGGTAAGATAACAGAACCAAAAAATGATTTATCCAAAACAGTTTCATGGAAAAGCGAAAGATGTTTCGCTCGAATCCCATTTTTACAGCCGTTTTTCTAAGGAAATACGCTTAAATTGTAATATTTATTATTCAATCACTTTGATCACTCCCGATGTTCCCATGCGAGAAATTGATTTCCTTGTGGTGTCACCTTACGGCGTGATCACCATCGAACTCAAAAATGGGAGGTGGAGACAAAGAAAAGGAGAATGGGAATTTTATAACGTGAGGCAAAGGGAATGGAAACCCGTAGAAGGGAAATCTTATACTAACCCTATCGAACAAGTGGTCACCCAAAGAGATTTGGTCAGAGAGTTTTTTAAGAACCACAACCAACTCACAGATTTATTTCCTGAAGATTATTATGATAGTGCCATTTTCTTTCTTAAAAACGAAAGAAGAGAATTTCATTTACCCAATGACAAACATCTCTATGTATTTGGGGGTAAAGAAGTACAGGACGAAATTGATTTAAATTCTATTTTGGAGTCCATACTTTTTCAATACAACAGGGAACCATTACCAGAATCCGTTTTAGTCAAAGCACATGAGATCATTAAAAAAAATCTCAACTTCTTCCAAACCTTTCGATCACAAAAGGAAAAAGAAGAAGAGAATCTACTGTTTTTTACGAAAGAACAATTTGAACTTGTGGAAGGTATCAATCGTTACCCACATAACTTAGTTTTTGGAAGTAATGGTTCAGGGAAATCTATCCTCGCAGGTGAGTTGGCATTACAAAATGCTAGACTTGGGAAAAAGGTTTTATTATGGCAAGGTGCGAAAGCACTATATGAAATCTGGAAAGAAGAACTTAACAACATTCCTGAAAAACAGAATATTGAACTCATAACAAACTTAAATGAATTAAGTCACAATCATATCGATATTCTCATTGCCGATGGGATTGAAGAAATGATTGATCAATCTCCCGAAAATGAAATATATTTATACCTCTCAAAGTTTTTTTGGGAAAACAAAGATTGGATTCTTTTTATTTCACGTAGATTCAAATATGCAAAGGCACCTTTATTAAACTACTGGAATTCCCTTTCTGTTCATATTTGGGACATCACAAGAAATATCAGAAATTCTCCTGAAATTGTTCACTTAGCGAATACCTTACTTTCGGATTTTTCAGAATCATCTGTCCAAGGTCATTTTTCCGATGTCCAATTTATAAAAGTAGATGATGACATAACAGATCAAATACGCTGGTGTTTTGGTTATGCAAAAAAAGTATTAGAGGTTGTTAACGATGAAATTGTAGTCGTCTACTATTCCGAAGAATTTATTTTACAAAACGGATTAAAACAATTCCTAGATGAAAATGGAATGAGAAACTATTCTCATAGTGAATTCTTAGGAATGGAAGAAACTTGTGGAATCATTATTGGATTTGAAAATTGGGACCAAACGGAAACAAGAACCATCCTAGCGGACACAATCCTAAAAATCAGAAGTTTAGTTTGTGTCTTTTATCCACCTAACGAAGAGGCTGTGATACAAAGTATTTTAAAAAAAGGTGACTCTGGCCCGTAAGCCGGATTCAGTTTTATGCGATCATTTATCTGATGCTCTCTACCCACAACCTGGCGGGACAAACTCATTACGGTTGTTTACTTGAGATTGCACATCGGAGGGTTTACCCGCCTCTATTTTTACAAATAGAGCGGTGGGCTCTTACTCCACCATTTCACCCTTACCTACCAAGGTAGGCGGTTTACTTTCTGTTGCACTTTCCGTCCCTTAAATTCCATTTCTGAAATCCAAAAGCCCAAGTGTTACTCGGTCCGATTGTCCCCTAGTGTCCGGACTTTCCTCCCCTTTCCTTCCAGAGGGAAGGAAAAAGGCGATCGCTCGGCCAGAGTCATTTTCATTAGAAAGTGAGTGTAAAAATCGTCCATGAGTATTTCTTCCCATTGGCACAAAATATGCAATCTATCTAGAACAGAGTCAGTGAGGCTTAAATTGTATGACCAAATACCAAATTGCTACAATATTCATCATTTCTTTTGGTTTGCATGCAGATCCGATTTTGGATGGATCCGCTGAGGAAATCCTTAAGGATACCAGATTGTCTCGGATACCCTCTGTCATTCTAGGCCTCGAAGAAAGAGCCATCCAAAAGATGGAAACAAATGACCTAATTTCCGCAAGGGAAGATTTAAAAAAAGCCATCCAACTCAAACACGCCATCGGAATGAAAGAGTCCGAAGGAAATGCCAGCCTCCTTCTACAAATCTCAAAGCTCGAATCCAAACTCGGGAATCGTTGTGAAGCCAACCAGTATTCTCATCTGGCAAAACGAATTGCCCTCCGCATTGGAGTCAATCTGGGGGCCGTAGCCTTGGATCGTGCCGCCGTCCCAGACAACAGAAAGCCTGATGGTTGTGTGGAAGTATCCTGGCTGAAAGAGTAAACAAAGCCACCTTCAGTTGGGGGAAAGTGACTTTATTTAGAAAGTTAGTATCGCAAGAAACCCACTGAAAAAGGTAAGTGACTTACTTTTTATTAGAACTTTCGAAATCCTTTGTAAGACAATGCCATTTATTTGCTACGTTACTTGGTGGAGTTGGTAACGATTGAAATCCGCTGAAAAAGGTAAGTGACTTTATTTTTTCAGCCGGGTGAGTTTTCGCATGGTTACCGAAAGTAAGTCGCTTACCTTCGATAACGACTCCGAATAGTGAAGGCCTTTCTTTCGAAAGGCCATGTTCTCATTCCAGTGAATGAAAGAAGAAACTCAAGGTTATATTTAAATCTAAATTCCAATTCTCATCGAATAGAATTTCCAAAAGATCCTTCTCATTGAGTAAAAACGGTTTCACTCTTTTTGAAACTTTAATGAAGCAGAGTTCACACAGTATCTTAAACCTGTTGGTCTTGGGCCATCGGGGAAAACATGGCCAAGATGAGCTCCACAGTTTTGGCAAAGAATTTCTGTCCGAACCATTCCATGTGTTTGGTCTGATTCTGTCGCTACCGCTTCTTTTTTTACTGGCTCATAATAACTAGGCCAACCACTCCCGGAATCATACTTTGCTTGAGAGGAAAATAAAGCTTCTCCACAACAAACACAAAGATAAGTCCCTTTTTCTTTATGTTCATAATATTCACCAGTAAACGGCCGTTCGGTGCCTTTTTCCCTTGTGACTTGGTATTGTAAGGGAGTGAGTTTTTCCTTCCAGTTTTCTTCGTTCATCATAAACCATTCCTTATTAATTGAGACTTAGTTTCAATATCATATTTTATTTTTTTAGAGACTGACAATCTTGTGACAGTTGGAACTTTGTATTTGATAGAATAAAATTATGTGGTCAAATCTGATTCTATTACATTCAAATGATCCCATAGATAAACCTTTAGACGATAAATGCCTAGAGGTTTGGCAAACATGCCAAAGATCAATTGCATTTAGTGACCGTCGCATTTTCCCCATTGAAGAATCCGAAAGGTTTTATAAAGGATACGAAGTATTCCATGGTTATGAGGCCTATCGTTTTCTTTTGGAAGTGGTTTCCGGGCTTAGATCAAAACTTTTTGGAGAATCGGAAATCCAAGCCCAGTTCCGAGACCGCTTTAGAGAAGAAAAAGTAACTGACTCTACATTTGCACTCTCTCTCTTAAGATTACGTGATCAAATTTTAGAACATACCAAACAAATACGATCCAAATATTTAACAGGGATTGGAAGACAAACTTATGGTAGTATTGCAGATTCTTATTTGCAAAATCATAAGTCAGTTACTCTACTAGGAACGGGAAAACTTGCAACTTCCATCCTTCCCTATCTTGTATCTAGAGATAAGGAAGTTCGCCTCATTGGTCGTAACCAAACAAAAATGATGGAGTTACAAAAAGAATTTTCGATCACAACTCATCACTGGGAAGATTACAAACCAGGCGAAGAAGCCATAGTCATTGCTTCCAGTTTTTTACCATTTAACTGGGAATCAATGATCGAAAAATCTTCTTTTATTTTGGATTTTAGAGAAACTGCTTTTAGTAACAATCCATATAAAAACTATATACCTCTTTCAAAAATTCTAAGTGATCTTCAAGAAACGGATGAACAAATCCAATCGGTAAAGATGGATTTACAATACTTTCTCACGGAACTCACAAGGGAACGAGAGGAGGAACAAATACACATAATGAATGGATGGGAAGATTTACTTGTCTGATATTATTAAAATCGGAGGAAGATCCTCACTTCTTTCTCGAATTCAAATCCTCTCTGTGAAACGAGCTCTCCAACAAAAAAATAAATCAAAAACATTCCAAACGGTATTTCGAGAATCAGCAGGTGATAAAGATTTAAAAACACCACTCTGGCAATTTGCTGGACAAGGAATTTTTACAAAAGACCTTCAAGAAGATTTACTAAATCAAAAAATAGATATTGTCATTCATTCTTGGAAGGATATGGACTTGAGGGAACGTAAAGACACAATCCTTGTGCCCATCCTAGAAAGAGAAGATGTTCGAGATGTTTTATTATTCAAAAGAAATAAATGGATATCAGCGCCAACTGACATTACCATCCTAACCTCTTCTCCCAGAAGAGAACATCACATCAAAGACTTCGTAAAATCTTATTTCCCAACTCCTATCAATTCGTTTCAGGTTAAAATAGAATCTGTAAGAGGAAATATTCAAACCAGATTACGAAAATATTTGGATCACGAAAACGGTGGGATATTAGTAGCCAAGGCAGCTTTAGATCGAATTTTAAATTTTGATGATGAAGAAAATCAAATCCCTGAACTAAAAGAAGTAAAACAACTCATCAGGGAAACAATCAACCTTTCCTTATTTATGGTGATGCCATCCTCTATTTTTCCTAGTGCACCAGCACAAGGTGCTCTTTGCGCTGAAATCAGAAAAGAAGACAAACACCTAGAATCGTTACTGAGAGAAATCTCCAATGCAAATGCTGAAACGACAGCCAATGAAGAAAGGAAAATATTATCAAAGTATGGTGGTGGTTGTCACCAAAAAATAGGTGTCTCCGTTTTAACAAGAGACTATGGAAAAATAACATTCGTTAAAGGGGAAACTGAAGATGGAAAAACCCTTTTTTCGAAAGAATTATCTGGAATTCCAGATTTAAGTTTCAACAAATCCGAAGTTTGGCCGCCAAACGCAAAAATGGCAGCAAGGCAACGAGAACGACTAACCTATACAATTCCCAAAGATGTAGATGTATTTGTTTCACGTGGCTATGCTTTCCCACTTGATTTATCGGTAAATCCGACAAATCAAATCCTTTGGTCTGCCGGATTATCTACATGGAAAGATCTCGCACTCAGAGGTTTTTGGGTGAATGGCACCTGTGATGGCTTAGGCGAAAGTGAACCCCCTTTGATAGACCTTCTTTTGGGCCGAAAACCAAAATTTGTGAAACTCACACATGTTGATTCAGACAAACATAATAGTATCTACCCAGTAATCCCGACCTATTTTGTTTCTGCTCCTGAAATTCCAGTTCCCTTTGATACAACCAATATCAAAGCAGCATACTGGCGCAGTGGCTCCGAATTTGATATAGTTACCAAACGATTTCCCGAATTATTAGATGTAATTCATTTTGTAGGACCAGGTTCCACTTTCAAAAAAATCAAACAGACCATTGGCGATGAAGCAGCAAAGGAAAGAGTTTTTGTATCTTTATCTTATGATTCTTGGGTAGAAAGGTATATAAAACCATGAAAAAACAAACACTTCGATTACGTTCCAACCAGTATTTAAGAAACCTAGGAGAAACCGGATCGTTAAATGTAAACAAGATGGTCCAACCACTTTTCCTTGCTGAAGGAATCTTAGAAAAAGAACCAATCAAAGGACTACCAAATGTTTTTCGCGATACCAGTAAATCTATCTTTCACCAAATTGAATCTGACCTAAAAGCAGGTGTTTCACAATTTTTATTATTTATGGTTCCGAAAGATAAGTCGGATACAAGTTTTCCAACTGAATTCTACAATTCCAATATCAGTGCCATAAAAAAAACATTCCCAAATATGTTTCTTTGGTTGGACACTTGTATCTGTTCAGTGACAACCACCGGTCATTGTTGTCATTTTCATCAATCAGGAACCATTGATCTAGATTTAACTTTAAAACGATTGTCAGACCTTGCACTTATTTATGCAAATGCTGGTGCCGACGGAATTGCACCCAGTGATATGATGGATGGTCGTGTTGGTTCTCATAGAAAAATTTTGGATGCCAATGGTCACCCCATGACACCTATCATGAGTTATTCGACAAAATTCAAAAGTAATTTTTATGGCCCATTTCGCGGTGCTGCTGATTCTTCTCCTCAGTTTGGAGATAGAAGTGGATACCAACTTGATGTTCGTGATCGAGATACTGCAATTCATACATCCATTCGAGACAAAGAAGAAGGTGCAGACTTACTCATGGTAAAACCAGGAATGACTGCGATTGATCTCATTGGTCCTATCAAAGAAAAAACAGGACTTCCTACTGGTGCTTACCAAGTGAGTGGAGAGTATGCAAGTCTTGTATATTTAGCCAAAGAAGGTTTTTTAAATTTTGAAGATGGACTAAAAGAAACTTGGGATGTGTTCCGAAGGGCTGGTTCATCTTATTTAATTACTTACGGTGCAAGGCTTGCACAAAGGTTGTATTCATGAATTCAGAAGAATTATTTCAAAGGTCTAAAAATGTGGTTCCCGGCGGAGTACACAGTCCCGTTCGTTCCTTCGCTTCTGTTGGAGGAACACCAGTATTTTTTAGCGAAGCTAGTGGCGCCTATTTAAAGTCAGTTGAAGGAAAGGAATATATCGACTATTGTCTCAGTTTTGGCCCACTCCTCTTTGGACATAGACATCCAGAAATCCAAGAAGTTGTCGAAGAAACAGTGAGGAAAGCTTGGTCTTTTGGAGCCTGCGAACCTTATTCACTGGAGTTGGCAGAATTCATTACCAGCCGTATCCCTTGGGTGGAAAAAATTCGTTTTGTCAACTCTGGAACTGAAGCAGTGATGAGTGCCCTTCGGGTGGCAAGAGCAGCAACAGGAAGAAGTAAAATTTTAAAATTTGACGGATGTTACCATGGTCACCTCGACCAACTTCTTGTGAAAGCGGGGTCAGGCCTTGCAGGTCTTAGTTCTAGTGACAGCAAAGGAATTGGGCAAGAAATCATCCAAAATACCCTCGTACTACCGTTAGATGATGAAATCGCATTAGAAAATTTATTCAGGGATCATGGAAAAAACATCGCCTGCCTTGTGATCGAACCTCTTCCCGCAAACTATGGACTTTTGCCGCAAAGAATCGAGTTCCTAAAAAAATGTAGAGAGCTCACAACAAAATTTGGCACATTACTTTTGTTTGATGAAGTTATTTCTGGATTTAGAGTTTCTTTCCAAGGCATGGCAGGCATTACAGGCATTGTTCCTGACCTTGTCTGTTACGGAAAAATCATTGGCGGAGGATTTCCTGTAGGAGCCTATGCAGGTAAAAAAGAACTAATGGATTTGGTGGCACCAAGTGGACCTGTTTACCAGGCAGGAACCTTATCGGCAAATCCCATTGGTATGCGTGCAGGTCTCAAAACATTAACTAAAGCATGGAATGAAAACCCTTACCCTGAACTCGAATCCAAAACAAAAAAACTAACTTCTGGTATACTAAAAACTCTGGAAGATTCAGGTGATCCCCATTGGGAAGTCGTTACGTTTGGAAGTCTATTTTGGTTGAAAGGCAAAACAAAAGAACCTGTTCGAACCATTACAAATATCCCAAGTGACCATAAATCAAATTTTGCATCTTTTTTCCACAAACTCTTAAACAAAGGTGTTTATCTAGCTCCCAGCGGATATGAGGTAGGATTTTTATCCACAGCTCATAATGATGAAGTTATAGAAGCCACTTTAACAAAAACAAAACAGGCATTAGAGGATAAATAATGATTACAACTCAATATAGAAATGAAAGGTTTTCCAACGCTCTAAATTTAATTCCTCAAAACATCCCACCGATTTGGTTTATGCGCCAAGCCGGTAGATACCATTCTCACTATCGCAAACTCAAAGAAACCTATAGTTTTATGGAACTTTGTAAACAACCGGAACTCGCGGCAGAAGTGGCTCTCGGGCCTGTCAAAGAATTCGGATTTGATGTGAGTATTTTATTCTCAGATCTACTGTTTCCCTTAGAAGCCTTGGGTATGGCTTTGACTTACGATCCTGGCCCTAAACTTTCCTTTTCACTTACCTCAGAAAAAGACCTACTTAAATTAAAATCTAGTGATGAAGCCATCGAAGGTCTGAAATTTCAAAGGGATGCAGTCCTTCGAACACGCGAAGTTTTACCAAAGGATGTTTCACTCATCGGATTTGTTGGGGGCCCTTTTACTCTTATGACTTACGGGAGTATCGGAAAACATGACGGAAATTTATCATTTATCAAAACCAACCAAAACTTCGTAGATCAATTTTATTCCATTCTTGTTCCTCTGTTGAAACAAAACATAGAATTACAATTGCAAGGTGGAGCAGAAGTAGTTATGATTTTTGATACCGCCGCTGGAATGTTAGATCCTTATAATTTCCATCGATATGTAGTGGATCCAATGAATGAATTAACAAAACTTTTTCCAAATCAAATTGGTTATTATGCTAAAACTTCTACGGAAACACAAATAAAACAAATTCATCAGATTCCAAATCTTGCTGGTTTTGGGGTGGATCATAGATTTTCCATTCAAGAAACACTAAAGAACTTCGGAGGAAAAGGATTCATCCAAGGAAATTTTGATCAAGAACTCCTATTTGCTGAAGAAGGAACACTTAAAGAAAAAATTAGGGAATACTTACTACCTATTAAAGATCTAAATCCAGAAGAAAGAAAGGGATGGGTTGCTGGACTTGGGCATGGAGTGCTGCAGTTCACACCTGAAAGGTCGGTTCACCTTCTGATCGATGAAACAAGAAAGGTATTCAGCGAATGAAACATCTACTCGAAAAATATGATATACCTGCACCAAGGTATACAAGTTATCCAACCGTTCCCTATTGGACAGACTCACCTACTTTAGAAGAATGTATCCAATCTTTGGAAACATATCTTTCGCCAAAAGATTCCAAATTAGCAATTTACCTCCACATTCCTTTTTGTGAGACACTGTGTACGTTTTGCGGCTGTAACACATCGATCACAAAAAACCATACAGTGGAAGAACCCTATGTTACGGCATTAAAAAACGAACTTCAATTATACACAGAAAAAGTATCGAGTTTAAGTGGAAAAAATTTAAGCGAACTTCACTTAGGTGGAGGAAGTCCAACCTATTTATCTGATTATAATTTACAATCCACCATTGAATTTATATTGAACAAATTAAATCCGACAGAAGATCCCCAATATTCCATAGAAGTGGATCCTAGAAGAACTCGAGTATCCCAACTCAAACTTTTGCAAAAATTAGGATTTAGAAGGATTAGTCTTGGTGTTCAAGATTTTGATCCAGAAGTTCAAAGATTGGTCAACAGGATCCAACCTTTTGAACTCACAGAAAACATCACTTTAGAAGCAAGGGCACTCGGATTTGATTCCATTAATTTTGATCTTATCTATGGACTACCGAAACAAACTCTGGATTCCATGAAATATTCCATTGAAAAAACCTTGGCACTTCGTCCAGACCGAATCGCATTTTATTCCTATGCCCATGTTCCTTGGATCAAAGCTTCTCATAGATTATTTACAGAAAAGGACTTACCTGAGCCTTCCGTAAAACGAGAATTATATGAAACCGGAAGGTCTTTACTTGAAAGTGCGGGTTATAGAGAAATTGGAATGGATCATTTTGCTCTTCCTCATGATAAACTTTGGAAAGCATTTGATACAAACAAACTACATCGAAATTTTATGGGTTATAGTGAATCCAAAACAGATGTGATGTTAGGACTTGGATCTTCCTCTATTTCTGAAACACCTGATCTATTTTTTCAAAACCAAAAATTAGAAATGAAATACCGTAAATCAATTTTAGACGGAATCATTCCCATCCTTCGAGGACATAAACTAAATTCTTCCGATCAAATACGAAAACATTTGATTTTAGATCTCATGACGTCTTGGAAAGTAAATGTTCCGAGTGAGATGAAAGCTCATGTAATCGACTTTTTACAAGAAATGGAATCTGATAAATTGGTCCACTGGCAGGACAACATACTCAGCGTAACAGAAAAAGGAAAACCTTTCTTACGAATCATAGCAATGGCCTTCGATGAAAAATTACAATTGGACAAACCCACAAAACCTGTTTTTTCAAAAGCGATATGAGTGAAGACGTTCATATTATTGGAGGCGGAATCACAGGTTTGTTTCTCGCCTACCACCACACCAAACGAGGTGACTCCGTTACTTTATACGAACACTCCGAAAAATTAGGTGGAGTGATTGGAACAAAAGATACAAACGAAGGTATTGTTGAACAAGCCGCCAATGGTGTTTTATTGACAGATGAAATAAAATCCATGTTGGAAGATATTGGGCTCACACCTGTTTTTCCAAACAAAGCTGCCAAAAGAAGATACTTTTGGGTAAATAAAAAAATATCCAGATTACCAATTTCAATACTAACAGGCATAAAACTATTATTTACCATTGTATTTAAAAAAATAAAATTCGACAAAAATCAAAATTTGGAAATCTGGGCAAACCAAATGTTCGGATCTTCCGTAACAAAAAACATCATTGAACCAGCAATTGGTGGAGTTTATGGAACAAGATTAGAGGCCCTGCAGGCAGAATCAATTTTTTCTAAATGGGATGGATCTGGAACAAAAACCATTTTGAAGGAAATGAAAAAAAGCGGTAAAAGATCTTACGGAACCGTATCTTTTCCGAAAGGAATGGGTGATTTGGCAAGTCACTTAGTTACATATTTAGAATCAAAAATTCAAATCAAAACCAACTTCCGATTTGAATCAATGGATGAAATTTTAAAACTAAAAGGCAAAATTAGATTTTGTATTTCATTAAAAAATCTAATTCCTCTACTCGGAAACCAAATTCAAACTTATGAAGTTCCCAATTTACTTTCCATCACCACGATCACTAGGTTTGGAAAACACCACCTAACAAAGAGACCTTGTTTCGGAATCCTTTTTGCCAAAAATGAAGGGATTCGTGCCCTAGGAGTCTTATCAAATTCGGATCTATTCCCTGGGCGAGTGAAAGAAGATCTTCATTCTGAAACTTGGATTTATCCTGAAACGGCTAAAGAAAATAATGAAGAGACTTGGGAATCCATTCTCGAAAAAGATAGGGAATTGGTTAGTAAAAAATCAGATCCACCAGTAGCTGTTTATGTTACCTCTTGGAGTGGAGTGTTTCCAGCCTATGATCGAAAACTATTTATCTTCAACCAAAAATTAGACATTTTAGAATCAGAATGGATCTCTCGCGGAATCGATATCCGTTTTTACGGAAATTATAGAAAGGGCATTGGGCTTAGGTCTTTATTTGAATCGACAAGTCGAGATTGATTCACCACCCATCTCCTGACAGATACACCGCCGGATCTCCGCATCAGCAACCAGCACTTTTTTAGAAAGATACTCCATAAACGGAAGGTAAGTTCCAAAGGCGGGAACTCGTATAAATGTTTTAGCACCTGATTGTATAGCGAGATCTTTAAATTGTTCTCCAATCTCTTCCAAAGTTTCCAAATGATCACTCACAAAACTAATGGGATAAACAGCGATGGATTTTCCTTCTTTTGCTAAAGATTCAATCATAGTTAAAGAACTTGGCTCAGTCCACTTGGCTGGCCCCACCTTACTTTGGTAAGAGATATGTATGTTTCCTAGAAATCCTAATTTTCTTAATTCAGTTGTAATTCCAAACACAGAAGATTCAATTTCTTTCATATACTGATCTCCCTTATGAATCAATCTCATGGGAACCCCATGAGCTGAAAAAACCAAATCTAAGTTTTTCCAATCAGTGTTTGGATTGTTTTTAGGAAAATGTAAAAAGTCTTTTGGATTCAAACCACCAGTAAAAAATTCATAAATAAATTTAGCAGAGATTTGGTGAAATTTTGGATCCGATGCAAAAGTAGGAATATATCCGCCACTTCCGACGGGACATTCTTTAAACTTTTTTTCCAAATGATGGAGAGTGGAAAGGACTGTTGAACGCGAATACTGAGGATATAACGGAAGATAGATGGTGTTTGGATTTGGTTTTCCAAATTCGGGATCTCGAATATGTGGATACCCGCAAGTCATCGCAATTTTTATCGTCCAATCGATATTCGTTGTTTGATTTAAGATTCGTTCAAGAGTCTTCGCTTGTTTTTCTGTTTCCGATACCAATGGGGATCCGCCACCAAAACCCATTGATTCGTAAGTTTTCCGAACCTTGGGAGTTCTTTTTTTAGCGATGAAACGAGCGAGCGGCATTCGCAAAAATTCAGGCAAAGGCAAATCAAAAACAAAAGGATCTGTAAATAGATCCATCAAAAAAACTTCAATTTCATCTGTGGTTCTTGGGCCACCTAAGTTCACAAGAATGAGTGTTTTTTGGGGTTTAAGATTCATAGGTGATGTAGTCACAGTGCGGGTAACGCGAACAAAAATAAATGGTTTTTCCTTTTTTGCCTAGTTTCGTTTTTACAACACCTTCAGCACAAACTGGACAAGTTCTTACACCCGTCTGCTCCTTAGGGATGGAAATTCTTGTTGTAGAGGCTTTTATCCTTGGGGAACGATTTGGGTTGGGTTTTGCATAAGAACCCGGAGGAGTCTCTTCTTTATTTTGGGGATATCTTCTTTCCGTATTCGTATATTTTTTTCTCGGTGTACGTAAGAGGCCAAGCAAACTATCATAAAAATTTTGGATCAGATTGATACGTGATGATTTATCTTCTGTGATTTGGTCTAACTTGTCTTCCAAGTCTTTTGTGAATGATTCTCCAATCATCTCTTGAAAGTTAAGAAAAAGATAATCATCCACTATCATTCCAAGGTTTGTTGGTCCAATGGATTTATGATATTCCACAATGTATTTTCTTGTTCTTAAGGTTTCGATGATACTTCCATAAGTGGATGGCCGCCCCACCCCTGTATCTTCCATCTTTTGTACGAGTTTGCCTTGTGTGTAACGAACGGGTGGTTCCGTTTGTTTTTCTTCGATAGAGTGCGACTCGTATAAAAAAGAGTCTCCGACCTTCCAATCGAACTTTTTCGTTTTTTTTTCCTGGTTCCTTCTTCCAAAAGCCTTAAACCCAAAATCAGTAATGAATTCGTTTTTATAGATAAAAACATGATTGTTTTTATGAAATTCATAGATTGTTTCTTCACCTAACTCTGGCTTCATCAGAGAAGTCAAAAATCGCTCCCAAATCAAAGTATACAAACTTCTTTCTTCATTTGACAAATAAGATCCAATGGTCTCAGGACTATAATCTGGATGAATGGGAATCACTGCCTCGTGAGCATCTTGAGAGTATTTTTTCTGTTTTTTAGGAGTGGTAGATCCTTCGAAGACCAAACCAGGAAAATGTTTTTTTAAATAATCCTCTCCTAACTGTCGTTTCGAATCGGACACACGTGTACTATCCGTACGCATATAAGTGATAAGACCAATCCTTTCTCCAGAACCAACCTTTTTCCCTTCAAACAGTGTTTGGGCTATTTTCATTGTTTTTTTGGAATCAAAACCCAAAACACGAAAACTAGTTTCGAGTAAACTTGCGGTAGAAAATGCCGGCGGAGGATTTCGTTTGATATTTTTCTTTTTGATCTCGGATAATAAAATTTTTTGTAACCGATTTGGTTCAGGAAGGATTTCTATTTCCGTAAGGACTTTTTGAATCGATTTAGAATCTAATTTATCTTTTGTTTGGTGGTCTAATACCACAGTCTCCCCAGAAACTTTTCCCTGTAGTTTTAACTGATAGTAAATTTCTTTGGAAAAATTTTGAATTTCTTTTTCCCTTTCACAAATCCAGTGTAAAACAGTGGACTGTACCCGACCTGCAGACAAAGAAGAAATTTTTAGTTGTTTCCATAAATCGGGAGAAATCTCAAATCCAAAAATTCGATCTACAATTCTTCTCGCAATTTGCGATTCAATTTCCGCAAAATCCAAACCAGATTTGAGTTTGATCTGACGGTTCACTTCCGATTTAGAAATTTCTTTTAAACGAAGGCGGAATATTGGTTTTTTTAATTTTGCCAATTCATCAAAACAATGTTTGGCGATAATTTCCCCTTCCCTATCAGGGTCACTGGCAATATAGATGATGGAAGCTAATTTAGCTTTGGTTTTGATGGCAGAAAAAACAGTTTTTTTTCCTTTTAACCATTCGTATTCAGGTTCAAATTGATTCTTAAAATCGATCCCATAGGATTTGGCTGGAAGGTCTTTGATATGACCTTTGGTAGCAACAACAACCCAATCCTTATCTAAATAAGACGAGATTGTTGTTGCTTTTGTCGGTGATTCGACTATTAAAAGTTTGGTGATTGTGAATCCCTATTAAACAAAAAGACCTTCAACGGATAAGTATCTTTCTCCTGTATCATAACAGAAAGTAAGTACCTTAGAACCCGCTGGAATTTCTTTTAGTTTTTTCGATACAGCAGCAAGACTAGCACCAGAAGAAGTTCCAATAAAAATTCCTTCTTTTTTAGCTGCAAGAACTGCCATAGTGAATGCTTCGTCTTTACCAACAGTGATGATTCCATCGAGTAATTCTGTTTTACAGTTTTTAGGAATGAATCCCGCACCAATTCCTTGGAGAGGGTGTGGGCCAGGTTTACCACCACTAAGAACGGGAGAACCTTCTGGTTCCACAGCAAATACTTTCAGTTTTGGAAATCTTTTCTTTAAGTTTTCCGCACATCCAGTGATATGACCGCCCGTACCAACTCCAGTGATGATGTAGTCCAAACCATCTGGAAAATCTTTTGCAATTTCTTCTGCTGTTTTTTCTCTATGAACTTGGATGTTGGCTTCGTTTTCGAACTGTTGTGGCATCCAAGCATTTGGATTGGCAGCAACAATTTCTTGTGCTTTTGCAATCGCACCAGGCATCCCTTTTTCTCGAGGGGTCAATTCAAACTTAGCACCGTAAGCTGCCATAATTCGGCGTCTTTCCACAGACATATGTTCCGGCATTACAAGAGTGATGGAGTATCCTTTAACAGCTGCTACCATAGCAAGACCAATACCAGTGTTACCCGAAGTAGGTTCTACAATGAAAGAATCCTTTTTTAATTTTCCTGATTTTTCTGCTTCTTCGATCATCGCAAGAGCAATTCGATCTTTGATGGATCCACCTGGATTTTGTCTTTCGAGTTTCATATAAACTTCATGGTCGTTTCCAAAAAGTCGTGACAATCTTACGTGAGGTGTATTTCCGATGGCTTCTAGAATGCTATTTATTTTCATAATTTCTCCGCTCTTGTCACATTTTAGGAGAAAAAGCGGATTTGTCCACAATGAAAAATAGAAAACTTAAGGAGTATGAAAGGAAACGAGAAACTGATAATCGGACTTCATTTGTTTTAAAACCTTAGGATCATTTTCGGACTCAATCACCTTCTCTAAGTAAGGTGCTGAGGTTCGGAAGTCCAACCTTCGGAGAGCATCCGATGCTTTGGCCCGAACTTGTGGATCTTTATCTGCGAGTGATTCTAAAACAGCTTTATAATTCTGGTTTGGCAATCGTTCTAGTCCAACAACCGCAGACAAAATAGAAATTTTTGTATAGGGAACGGATTCCTTACCTAAGGCGTCGTTTAAGTTAGAAAGTGACTCTCGTTTTCCAGAAAAATAGAGAGCATCTGCCGCCGCACTCCGCAGATAAAAATTGGGACTTGTCAAAGCCTGTTTGATTGTGGATTCCGATTCAGAAGTCAAAGGTAAGGAACCTAAAGCTCGTAAGATTTCTCCACAGGCCAAGGTGATTGGAATTTCGCCGTCTTCATAAAAATACGGACTGGAAAGAGAATTACGATCTGCCACCCCATCCTTCCAAGTTCTTGCTTTAGGAGGATTGTGTTCTGAGATGTTGGCTGATTCCTTTTGATAAGTTTTGATTAAAGAAGGAACTGCCAACTTTTCACCCTTTCTGGCAAGAGCCTGGGCCGCATAAAACTTAACAGCAGGAGCATTTCCAGGACTTGTAGGAAAATTCGGAGAACCTTCCATAACTGAAATAATATCCCGAATGCCCCTGTTGGATTTAACAAAGGCTAGCTTGTCTATTGCATCGCGGATTTCAAATATATCTGAAGAAGAAAGTCTGGTTCGTTGGATTTCAAAAAAACGTTCCTCTGTTTCAGCAAAAATGAATGCCGGCCATAAGAGGACATACAAAAAGAAAATAGACTTTCGAATCATTCTAAACTACCCCCCAGTTGGGACGGATATTCTAGCTGATTTCTACTAATTTTCTTTTAATTTTTCTGCGACTTCTTTTAATTTTTCGGAAAGATCGCCAAGTGTGGCCTTGTTTTCTTCCAAAATAGACTGGCTGAATTTTTCCAAATCCCTCTGGATTTGTTCCTTTTTTTCACTGGCTCTTGAGGCCATTTTGCGTAATAGATCTTCTCGGTAGTGGCTGAAGTCTGCCTCTTTGAGTTCCCCAAGTTCTACCATCGAATTTACAATTTTTTCCAGGCGTTCGGAGGTGAGGTAGTTGGCACCAATCCCTCCGAGAATCAAACGTTCAAAAAGTCCGGAAACATCCCGACCCGTTTCACGGATGAGAGATGTTAACATGAAGTTAGAAAAATCTTCGTTTCTTTGTCCAAGACTTACCTTTAAAAAAGTTTGGCCCAAAATTTTAGGAGTGATGTCTTCTCCTGTCATATTGTCTTGGACTTTGATTTCTTCTCCCCCAATGATCATCTTAGCCACATCTTCTAATGTGATTGTGGAACTAGTTTCTGGATCATAAAGTCTACGGTTTGCGTATCGTTTAAGGAGCTTCATCGGAGATGCTTTTTAAAATGACTTTCAAGCCTGGGGGGTCAACTAAAATACAATCGTAATGGACTCTCTATTCGGTGCTGTTTTGACACAACTTCCGGAGCTTGAAAAAAACCTCCTCGTCGCATGGTTACAAGTACAAGGATTCGTCGTAAAAGAATGTACACAGAAAACTTGGAAAGACCATTCAGATTCCCTTCGTCTTTTTTCCAAACCAACACCAGAAATTGCAAAAGAGTTATTGGACTGGAGCATTGAACCAATATTATGCGGTAATTTTACAACAGCAGAAAAAGAAAAATATAAAGATATGGGTGTTTCCTTATTATGGGAGAAACCATATACAGAAATCCATACTTTTCCATCTAAAACCTTACCTTTGTCAAAATTGACTTGGGTTGTTTACACAAAAGACCAAAACCTAGACAAACACCTGTCAGTATTTTTAAAGGCTATGGGCCAAACTGTATTTACCGAAGGTAATTTAGATTTTCTCGTAAAAAGAATCCAAACCGGGCCTTGCCATTTCCTCATTTTGGATTGGGATGTCATTGATCCAAGAGTCACCGTTCCTGGGCTCACAAAACTAAAAAGGGAAAAACAGTTTTTATCTCTTGGAATTAAAGATTTTATGAAAGAACATCTTTACCGGGATTTAAAAACAGGGATTGGAACCATATCTGAAGTTTTAGTATCTAAATCAGATTTTTGGCAAGTGTTACTGCAAAGTTTTCCATTCACTGAAGAATCAAAAAATGAGTATGGATGGAAAGAAACACAGAAACCCATTTCAAAACTTCAGTTTACATTTCAGGAAAAACATATCCCGATAGGAATGGCACTTGTCGAGTCAACGGATATAAAGATGATACAAACCCATCCACAAATCCAAAATATTTTAAACCTATTTCGTTGGTTTTCTTAAATTCAGTTCATTCAAAAAGTAACATATCGTCACTCGAAAGTTCTCCCGCACCTCGGTTTGGAAAGGCTTGTTCAAAAAAGAGAGCTGCGAGTAAATCAAAGTCTTCATCTTCTTCACGATGTTCCAACTCCCAAAGTTCATTTCTACGTTTGATGAGTAGTGATACAGTGGCATCTTCCAATGCAAATTCGATTTTAAGACGATTGAGTGTGCGAATGAAAAAGTTTAAGTTATAAATTACATAATCTCTAAAGTAAGTAAGTCCCGCAATGGTTGGTTCGTATTTCAAAAGTGCTTCTGTCAAATAACAGGCAGTTTTTAAATCTTCCGTTGCCCCTGTTTCTTTATAGGCTTTAAAAATATGATGAATCGTTTCATGCATAGAAATTGTAGAATGGTATGAGTCTTCGATGAGTCTTATGGCTTCCGGATGAGATTCCATATAAGCAAATACATCTACGATTTCACGACTGGCTGCAGCTCGTTTTCTCTCGGCATCACTCAGATCATCTGTAATTTTAGGATCTACAAGAAGGATAAAAAGATATTTAGTTTCAAAAGCAAATCTAGATTCTTTGGGGATATAGTATTCGATCCAAATTGGTTCTTTGTAGTAGTCTAGTGATTCTTGGAAACTGAGTTCCGGTGTGACTTTGAGGGATTTAAGTTTTTTTACGTCATCAGTGATGACCTTTTTTCCTTCGACCCGAGTTTTACTGCGTTTGATTTGTCGGAGTTCCGACTTATTCAAAAGCGGTTTGGGTTTGAAGGAAGAATCCATGTTATATCATCGACAGTTTAGAAGAACCGCAAAAGAAAAGTACGAAGCCAAAACCCGATAGGGCTCAGGATTCCTGTATCAGAGAACACAACCTTTCCTTCTTCATTTAAAAAAACAGTCGTTGGGTAAGCCGAAATCCTCCATTCTTTTAACATTCGGTAGTCGGCAGCATAAATTGGATGTTTTGCTTCCGGAGTGAGTTTCGTCATGATGTCTTTGGTTTCTTCTGAATCTTCTGCTTCCAGAACGGAAAGGAAAATGGTGGATTTTGGCAAAAAACTTAAATTGGCATCCAATATGGGTGCGTAAGCCTTACAGATGGTGCACCAAGTGGCCCAAAAATACACCACCTTGGGATGACCCTTCCAAGAATTGGCTTCTGTGGGTGTGGTAGCAAGCACCTCAATGGGAACCCCGGGCCTTGTGTCTCGCCCCTTAAAATAAGCAAAACAAAGGGTGGTCGAAAAAAAGAAAACAAAGGCGGAGACCACCTTCCATCCATACGGTAACTGCTTCCAAATTTTCATAGTCTCTTAATGTAAGACTGGTGGTTGGCCTGATATGTTCCCAAACATTAAAAATAAGATGAGAAGCAACCAGATAAACCCAGAGATAAGGACACTGACATCGGTGAGAATGGCTTTGGTTGGGTTATGACCCATGTTCTTTATATAAATGATATAGAGGGAACGAAAGACCGCATACACGACGATCGGAACCGTATAAACCATATAAGGAGTTCCTAAACTTTTTGCGGTTTCAGGACTCACGGTATACATCACATAACTAACGAGTGTGAGTGTGGCAACGACAGCCATCATCAAATCCAAAAACTCAATAGAATATTCTTCTAAAATTTTTCGATGTTTCCCAGCATCCGTTTTTAGGATATTGATCTCTCCCCTACGTTTGGAAAATCCCCAAAACAGAGCCAACATAAAAGTACAAAGTAATAACCAATGAGAAAACTCCACTCCAATGACAACAGCGCCAGCGATGGCACGTAACACAAAGCCGATGGAGATACTCATTACATCCAAAATCACAATATGTTTTAAAACTTTGCTGTATAACATATTAAAAAGGAGATAAAAGATGGTGAGGTAAAAAAATACAGGCGAAAGTTTATAAGCACCAATGAGTGCTACAGGAAGGATCACACCAGTAATAGCCAGGGCTATTCCTGAGTCCAAAGCCCCACTCGCAAGAGGTCTATGTTTTTTCTCAGGATGAGTTGCATCTTCTTTTTGGTCTAAAAAGTCATTAAACACATATTGGCAACTAGCAACTAGAGAAAAACAAAGAAAGGCCAAACAAACCTTTGTTAACGAAG
The DNA here is from genome assembly GCF_004769235.1 of Leptospira kanakyensis. Classification (NCBI taxonomy): domain Bacteria; kingdom Pseudomonadati; phylum Spirochaetota; class Leptospiria; order Leptospirales; family Leptospiraceae; genus Leptospira; species Leptospira kanakyensis. Next base: position 50,778 of record NZ_RQFG01000001.1, read on the forward strand.
GAAGTTCAAATATTTTTTTTGAAAAAATTAAACCAGCAAATAGGATCACGTTTTTGATCCACTGGGGAACTCGCATTAGTTTGAGATATAGGTAGATCATTTTTTCTTCACTTTATGGGCTTCAATGTATTTCATTTTGAACTGAATTTTTTTTGCATCGTTTAGAGTTGGAAATACCAATTGGATTTGGGGATCAGATCCTGTGGTAATCATTTCCACAATCTCACCCGGGGTTTGTTTCCCAGCCGTTTTGATATCTATAATTTTCAAAAAATCTTGGTAATCTTCAGGGAGTAAATTTGGACTCACAACTATTTTTTTAAAATAGATTTCCTTACCTTTAGAATCAAAGATCCTAATTTGATCCAAAACAAAATGAATCCCTCTTTGTTCGAGAGGATCAATCCGAAGGCCACCAAAATTGGACATGGCTTCGGTAAGTTCAAATTGGAACTCCACCCAATTACCCATATCTTTTTTAAGAACTGGCAATGAAACCATCCTTGCTTCGGAAGTTTCCGGTTTATCCTTATTCACAAAGGTAAAAATTTTGATACTTTGGTCTTTTAAGACAGGATATTTGTATTGGTAATAAAGAAATCCGAAAAGGCTGAGAGAAAAAATAACACTTAAAAAAATAATTCGGATTTGTTTGATCCGCTGAAACCGGTCGAGGGGAGTCGCATAACGCGTCTTAAAATCTTTTTTGGAGTCTTCTAAAAGAAATTCATAGGTATCAAGGGCAGAAGAAAAGTATTCATCCAGTTCCTTACCTGAAAGTTCTGCTAGTTTTCCGAAGGACTCTAAAAAACGAAATGGTTTGAATTTTTTCTCTGATTCCGGGATGGAAAAATGCGAGAGGTTTTCTCCGAATGGAATTTCTTTTTGGTTGGATCTTACACGTTCGAAGTTTACGAGATCATATGTTATGTAACGAAATAGAAGTTTGGCATCCTCCCATTTGTCACTCGCCATAAGAAGCTCTATTGATTCCAATCGGGACTCAAGTAAAGATAATCCTTTTTTTTGAGACTCTTTTGTTTTCTCTAATTCAAGTTCAGACGTAGACAAAACAGGGGTCTTCCAGTCGGAAAAGAATAGATCTCGAATGCTTAAATTCACAAATACCAAGTCTTCCCTATCCTCAAAATACTAAAACTGATTTTTATCCCCATTCTAACCGACTTGGATTTTCACACCGTCGTCGACAGTTCCCATTTTAGGAACCCCAGAGTGACCCGTGGCAGCAATGAGAACCGTAAAAATCCCGACTCTACCCACATACATCACTGCAGCGTAAAAAATCTTTTCGATGTCCCCCAGTTGGGATGTTAAGTTCAAACTATAACCAACTGTGGAAAAGGAAGAGATGAGTTCGAAAAAAATGACATGGAGAGAATGTTGGTTTTGATCCAAAATCCCGAGAAAAATAAAGATAAATGCCAAGGCGATGGTAGCTAAAAAGTAGACTCGGATGGCAACGGCCACAGAGTTTTTGGATACAATTTCCCCAAACAACATCACTGGTTTGGAGGGTTGGATCACATTTTTTAAATAAGCAAGTAACAGTACAAAAGTGGTTATTTTAATACCACCGGCAGTACCTTGAGGACCACCACCGATGAACATTAATACGGTAATGATGATGATAGTGGCATCATTCAAATGACCCAAATCCATTGTCGAAAATCCAGCAGTCCGGGAACATACTGACATAAAAAAGGCATTGGATATTTTATCTACAAAAGCTAACTCGTGAAAGGTGTGAGGATTCGACCGTTCTAAAAAGTAAATCCCAATAAACCCAGATAACAATAAAGCAAACGAACCATACACTAAAAGTTTGGATTGGATTCTTGTGGTTTCCCCACGTAAATGTTTGTTATAATCACCCAACCTGTTTTCTAAAAATGCAGAAAACTGTGCCGGGAGTAATAATAACCTCGGAACATTACCGGTTTTTAATGCTTTTTCCATCATCAAAGTTTCAGCCATCACCTCAATGCGGTAAACAATCCGCACAAACACAGTGAGGAGAAATTTTTCTAAAAGGATGATCACTGGAAATCCAATCCCTCCGAAGATCACAAGACCCGATACAATGTATAAGGAAAAAGGATCCAATCGAAGTGCACTTAGATCATCTGTGATGGAAAAACCCGCGTTATTAAAAGAAGAGATGGCAGTGAAAAGAGAAAAGAACCAACGACTGTTTCCGCTTTCCACTCCTTCTGGCATATGTAGATAGAGCCCGATGGCTCCGAGTATTTCTAATGAAAAAGATATATTGATAATCGAAAGTAACATCCGATTGACTTCGTTTGTGGCAAGAGATTCTGTTTCTGCTTGGGTATCAATGGCCGCTCCCACAAAGGCGTTGAAACGAGCGTTCCTGGAAATCCCCTGTGTGATGAGAAACCCAACAATCACCGTAAAACTGATGATCCCGAGTCCGCCCAGTTGGATGAGAAAAAGCATAATCCAATGGGTGGAATGTTCGAGTCCCGAAAGGCGGACGGGAGAGAGTCCAGTGACACAAATGGAGGAAGCCGAAAGGTAAAAACTATCCACATAGGAAAGTTCCCCCTCTTCCGAAATATAGAGGGCGAGGGAACCCACAAGAATGGCAGCAAAAAAACCCAAACAAACCACTCGGGCAAAGGACAGTGTTCGAAAAAATCGATTGAAACGCGCTAGCGGCATATTCCCCTAATCTCTACTTTCTCCAGGATTTTCCCTTTGACCAAAAATCCCAAGTACTTTACAAACGCAGTCGATTTCAGATTTTGGTAGAATCAATTCAACTTTAACCTTATTTTTGAGGAAAATATGACCTCTGCGACAGAAACAAAACGCGACCCTAAATTGGAAAGAATCCGTAACATCGGAATTTCCGCACACATTGACTCAGGGAAAACAACCCTTACAGAACGTATCTTATTTTATACGAACAAAATTCACGCCATCCACGAAGTACGTGGTAAAGACGGTGTGGGTGCGACTATGGACAGTATGGATCTTGAAAGAGAAAGAGGGATCACTATCCAGTCAGCTGCAACTTATGCAACTTGGAAAGACATTACGATCAACATCATCGACACTCCGGGTCACGTTGACTTCACGATCGAAGTAGAACGTTCCCTTCGTGTACTTGACTCTGCGATTATGGTTCTTTGTGGGGTTGCGGGTGTTCAGTCTCAGTCCATCACAGTTGACCGTCAGATGAAACGTTATAGTGTTCCGCGTGTTGCTTTTATCAACAAACTTGATAGAACTGGTGCGAACCCATGGAGAGTGATCGAACAACTTCGTGAAAAACTCCACCTCAATGCACATGCTGTACAACTTCCTATCGGACTCGAAAACGATCTGAAAGGGATTGTTGACCTAGTAGAGATGAAAGCGTATTATTTCGAAGGTCCAAACGGACAAGATATCAAAATCACTGATATCCCTGATGAATTAAAAGACCAAGCTAACGAAAAACGTGAATCTCTTCTTGATGCAGTTTCTCTTTTCAGTGATGAACTCACAGAAGAGATGTTAGAAGGTGCACCAACTGAAGCACGAATCAGAGAAGCGATTCGCCGTGGTGTTCTTGCACTTAAATTTGTTCCTGTATTTATGGGTTCTGCCTTTAAAAACAAAGGTGTTCAAAGACTTCTAGATGGAGTTGCTGATTACCTTGCATCTCCTTATGATGTTGAGAACAAAGCAAAAGAAATCGGAAACGAAGAAAACGAATTCAACTTAGAATCAGATCCAGAAAAACCATTAGTTTGTCTCGCATTCAAACTAGAAGATGGTCGTTACGGTCAGTTAACTTACGTTCGTGTTTACCAAGGTAGACTTGAAAAAGGTATGACGATCTACAACTCTTCTAACAACAAACGCCACAACATTGGTCGTCTTGTTCGTATGCACTCAAACGATATGGAAGATATTTCGAAAGCAGAAGCTGGGGATATCGTTGCTCTATTCGGTATTGATTGTGCCTCTGGGGATACATTCACTGATGGAAAAGCAAAAGTGACTATGGAGTCCATGTTTGTTCCAAACCCGGTGATCTCTCTTACAATCGAATGTAAAGAGTCTAAACAACTTCCAAACCTTGCGAAAGCTCTGAACCGTTTCACTAAGGAAGATCCTACCTTCCAAACAGAAATCGATAAAGAGTCTGGCCAAACCATCATCAAAGGAATGGGAGAACTCCACCTAGAAGTTTATATCGAACGTATGAAACGGGAATACGGAGTGGATCTAGTCACAGGAGCACCGCAAGTAGCTTACCGTGAAACGATTACTAAGTCCGCAGAATTTGATTACACTCATAAAAAACAAACGGGTGGTCAAGGTCAGTTCTCTCGTGTGGCTGGTTTTATTGAACCAATCCCACAAGAAGAAGGAAAAGACTACGAATTCGTAGATAAAATCGTGGGTGGTTCCATCCCTCGTGAATACATCGGATCTTGTGACAAAGGTTTCCGTTCTTGTTTAGAAAGAGGATCCCTCATTGGATTCCCTATCATTGGAGTTCGTTGTGTGATCAATGACGGTGCTTACCATGATGTGGATTCATCGGATATGGCTTTCCAAATTGGTGCTCGTTACGGGTTCCGCCAAGGATTTGGAAAAGCAGCTCCAATCATTCTCGAGCCAATCATGAGAGTGGAAGTAGAAGGCCCAACTGAATTCCAAGGAGCAATCCTTGCTTCGGTAAACCAAAGACGTGGTATGATCTTAAACACAACTGAAGAAAATGGTTATGCTAAGATCGAAGCAGAAGTTCCTCTTGCTGACATGTTTGGTTACTCGACTGTGCTTCGTTCCTCTACTCAAGGAAAAGCAGAGTTTGCTATGGAATTTTCCAAGTATGCTCCAGTTCCAAGAAACGTTGCGGACGAGCTTATGAAAAAATACAAGGTGAACAACAAAGACGAAGAATAATTTTCATTCTTCTCTTAAGTTCATCTTGGAAAAGGCGGGGGAACCCGCCTTTTTTATTGCCCTCTCTCTTTTAGCTGTCGATACATTTAGAAGGGACAGCGGATGCGAAAACTTCGATACTTTCTAATTTTTTTAGGGTTCTTTCTTTTATCTCCCGTTTCCGCCAAACAAAGTCCAAAATCGGAAATCCCAACTTCTTACCGAGTGGTCAAAGGGGATTCCTGGTTTGGGATTGCTCGGAAATTCAAAATCTCCGCAGAAACCTTAGCCAAGTTAAATGGCCGCACCACCACAGAAAATCTCTATGAAAGAGAACTACTGCGAATTCCCAAAGGGAATGAAAAGATCTCTGTTTCCTCCCCCGAATCACTCATCAAAGAAAAACCTTCTTACCCTTTGGAGAGGAAAGAAAGAGTCGTAAAAAAGTTTTCAGAACTCACTTACGATCCTCATAAAGGGATTCAGTTCCAAAGGGGAACCTCTTCCCTTGTACGGGCAAGCCTTCCTGGGAAAGTAGTCCATGTAGATTATATGGATGGGTATGAAAACTTTGTTGTTCTAGAACACCAAAACGGTCTCTATACGGTGTACGGAAACTTGGAACGAATCCAGGTCACAGAAGGCCAAGAAGTAAAGTCCAAAGACCGACTCGGAATTTTATCCAAAGACAAAGGCCTCTACTTCCAAGTGAATAAACAAAAACAGAGTTTAAATCCCGAACGAATTTTGGAGGGAGGAATTTAATGGTTAACTCTATCCTTTTCCAATCAGCTTCTGTTTATAGGAATGGAAAATTAGAAACGAATGACCTCTTTGTTGAAGGTGAAAAAATTTCTAAAATCGATACAAATTTATCACCAAACAATGGTTCTATAACAATTTCATTAAAAGGGAAAAAACTTTATCCCGGTTTTATCAACTCCCATGACCACCTACTGGCAAGTTACCTCCCGAAAGTGGGAGGGAATGAAAAACACAAATCCTGGTTGTCCTATGACAATTTATATAAAAGTTCTGGGGTATTTGCTGAACGCCAACAAGTGGATCCTGAAATTTTATATTATCTAGGGGCCTATAAAAACCTTTTTGCTGGTGTCACAACTGTTTTTGATCACATCCCTCACCATGTACAAAATCCATTTCGAGGAATCCTTCCCGTCAAACTCATTTCCGATTATACTTTAGCACATTCCATTGGAAATTATAGTTTGGGTTGGGGAGAGGGTCCGGCACTCGAATATAGAATGGCAGAACATGCAGGTCTTCCTTTTGTCACACACTTAGCGGAAGGTTTAGATGATGATTCCAAACAATCTCTTCGTTTGTTAGAAAAAATGGATGCACTTGGCGGACACTCTGTCCTCGTACACTGTTTGCCATTTGGACAAAAGGACGTTGAAAAAATCCTAGAAAAAGGTGCATCCGTAGTTTGGTGCCCTACTTCCAATCTTCATGTCTTTGGAAAAACTACTAATATTAAACTCTTTTTAGATATGGGAGTTAACGTATGTTTGGGGACAGATTATTCTCCTAGTGGATCTGTAAATCTTTTAGAAGAGCTAAAAACAGCTAAGTCCATTTACTTCGGATTGTATGGCGAAGAATTACCAGAATCTACTCTACTCAAAATGATTACTGAAAATCCAAGGAAGGCATTCCGATTAGGAAATCCAGATGCTTTGATGCCAGGTCTTTCTGCAGATTTACTTATAATCAACGATGATAAAAATAAATCAGAAATCAATGTTTCAGAACTTTCCTGGAAAATGATCGATCTAGTTGTGATTGATGGATATCCGATTTATGGCGCAGAAGAATACCGCTCACTCTTCTTACATTTTGGTTTAGAAACGGAAGAATTATCGATAGATGGTAAAATCAAATTGGTTGCTGGTTCACCAAAAAAACTCTTGAAACAAGTTTCTGACAGCGTCGGTTATAAAAAGAGTTTGGCTTTTTTACCTAATTTTTGAAAATGAAGCGCAAGCGAGGCATGAGTTGTCAGGTCCCATAGTACGTAATTACAAAGGAGGTTCCATCGTCTACTTCGAGAAAGACAAGGCGGAGGATATCTTTGTACTACAAAAAGGTCGTGTTGTACTAACTTACACGAATATCAACGGTGTGGAACTGAAAGAGGACGTAAAACTCGGTGAGTTTTTCGGAGTTAAGAGTGCCATCGGTCGTTACCCCAGGGAAGAGACTGCTCAAGTCATAGGAGCCGCTACAGTTCTGGTCTTCAAAGTCCCAGAATTCGAAAAATTTGTCTCAGACAAAACCCATCTCATCATCAAAATGCTAAAGGTGTTCTCAAGCCAACTCCGGCAAGTCCACCGCCAGGTTAGGGAAATCCTCGGACAAGGGGAAGCGAAGAACCCAGCCTTCGAACTTATGAATGTGGCCGAAGTTTATTATAAAAATGGAAACTTTGAACATGCTGCCTACGCTTTCGAAAAGTATTTACAACATTACCCGGACGGAATGTACACTGACCGAGCCCGGCAACTTGTTGACCTAGCTCGTAAAAAAACACCATTCCCTCTCACCATACAAGAATTAGTTTATAAACCGGAACCAGGAGCCCAAGCTGGGAAACTCCAAGAAATGCTAAAAACAATGGCTGTTCCGGCACAAAACTCTGGTTCGAGTATTGATCCCAATTCTATCCTTTCCCAATATGACAAAGCATCCACACTGATGAATGCAGGGAAATATGCAGAGTCCATTGACTTATTCAAAACCGTTTCGGAAAGAACAGATTCTGTTACCCAAGAAGAAGAACAGTTTGTGGAAAATTCATTATTCTATATGGGTAAGTCCAGTTTCAAAGCTAAGGACTATCCTGGAGCCATCGCTCATTTTTCTAATTTTATTAAAAAATACCCCAAAGGTTTATTACTCAAAGAAAACCTTTACCACCTAGCACTTGCTACAGAAGCTTCGGGGGAAAAAGAAAAAGCCAAACAGTTATTCCAAAAGGTAACACAAATGCCACCTTTGGATGATAGTATCTCGGAAGATGCTAAATCCAAACTCAAAGGAGGCAAATAGTGAACGACCAAATGTTAGAAGCCATGTTTGGAAAATTTGGAAAAGTATTCCAACCAAACGAAGTATTGTTTTGTGAATACGAACCCGGAAATGACTTTTATTTAATCAAAGAAGGAAAAGTCAAAATTACTAAAACCATTGGAACCAGTATCAAAACCTTGGATGTTTTGGAAGCTGGGGATATTTTGGGAGAGATGGCCATTTTAGAGGAACAACCTCGTTCTGCCACCGCCATTGCTGTCACGGAAGTGAAAGCCCTGAACTTCAACCGTGCAAACTTTGAAATGTTAATGACAAAGAACCCAGCACTTGCCATGAAACTCCTTCATATTTTTTCCTTTCGGATTTATGACCAAAAACGCCGCCTTATGATTCTTCTTATGGATGATATCATTGGAAAAGTATGCGACGTCTTTGTGATGTTATACGAAAAGCAGTATAACAATGATGTATACAACGAAATTATCCTTTCAGCCACCGTGGATGACATTGCCAATTGGTGTGCCCAACCTGTAGGGGAAGTCCAAAAGGTCCTCATGCAGTATGTAAAAACAGGCAAACTAGATCTCTATCCAGATAAAATTGTTATTCACAATATCTCCGATTTTCAAAGGATAGTGAATCAGAAACGTAAACCTACGTAAAAGCTCCCATAGCTCAGGTGGATAGAGCACTAGTTTCCTAAACTGGGGACACAGGTTCGAATCCTGTTGGGGGCAAAAGATCATGGCGGAACAACCAGGAACTCTTCTTTATTATCTAAAACGATCCACAGAATTTCTGGAGAAAAAGGAAATTCCAAACCCTCGTGTGGATGCCGAATGGATCCTTTCTGATCTTTTAAATCTCCCCCGCATCAAACTCTATTCTCAATTTGAAATGCCGCTGGGACAAAAAGAAATCGACATTTACCGCGAACGAATTGTAGAACGAAGCAAAAGAAAACCTGTCGCTTATATCACTGGTAAAAAGGGATTTCATAAATTTGAATATTTTGTAACGGAAGATGTCCTCATTCCAAGGCCTGAAACCGAAGAATTAGTGGACTATCTTTGGAAAAGAAAAGAAGAACTATCCCTTGTCGAATCAAAAGAACTTCAAATTTGGGATCTTTGTTCTGGGAGTGGATGTATTGGTCTTAGTCTCACACAACTTCTACCATCGAGTGTTGTGACTCTCTCGGACATTTCTGAAAAAGCAATTGCCGTGAGTCGTCGTAATGCGGAAAAATACAACTTAAACGAGAGAACCAAATTTTACGTTTCTGATTTGGACACATTAATCCCTAAAGATTTACAATTTGATTTGGTTGTTTCGAATCCACCTTATATCCCCGAATCAGAAAAACCTGAGATTATGCCAGATGTACTCGACTATGAACCACATATGGCACTTTTTGTTTCTGATTTTGAATATTTCCACAAACAATTGTTATCCGCAGTATTTAAAAGATTAATTCCAGGTGGAAAACTAATGATGGAAACCCATCCTTTGTATATGAATGAAGTGGAAGAGATCGCAAAAAAATTAGGGTATGTTTCTATAAAAAGAATCTTAGACAGTTCGAAGAAAGAACGTTTTCTCTTTGCCGAAACGCCGTCTGCATCCTAGTCATCTTATCTCCCTTTGCCAACAAGTCGGACTGAAGATTGGATTTTAAAAAGTAATAAATAAAGTTCTTTTTCGTCTGTTTCTGTTAGATCCTTTCGAAAAACAAGATCTGCCGATGCGATGATGGGAAGTCCCTTCTCCCAAACTTCTTTTCCCTTTTTGGTAAATCGTAAATTGTATTGGCGTTTGTCAGTTTCTGAGATTTCGCGTTTCACCCAAGTTTTTTTGACCCAACCATCCACGAGTCTAGAAATAGTGGTTTTGTCTTTTACCAAACGTTCACTCAATTCCTTTTGGTTTAAACTTTCCGATTCTGACAAAGGAAGAAGTGACATCCATTCTTCAAACCGCATCCCCATTCTTTTTTTTTCGAATTCGTCCGCAAGAAACCTCCTCATTAGCAGCAAAGTTTCACTCATATAAATTCCGAGATGGTTTGCAATTCCGTTCCCTTTCACAATCACAGTCCAGTAGTTTTATAAAAACTTTCAAGTCTTTTTTAGTTGCAATTATCAACCATATAGTTGTATATTGCAACTATATTCAAAACACAAAAATAGAAAATATTCGCAACCTTTGAGGAAATGTTATGGAATGGAAATACCAAACAATTGAAAGAGAGGGATTTAACCTCCAAGTGGCAAAAAATAACACTGACGGCCCATCCCTATTTTGGATTGGGAGTGCTTTGTATTATCCAAGAGTGATCCCGGAAGAAATCTCTGAAAAATACCAAATCACAGTGGTGGACCAAAGAGGTTTTGCCAAACGAATAGGCAAAAAAGTTGAATCAAAAGAAGATTATTTTTTGGAAAAACTATTAGATGATTTTGTTTTTCTCCAAACGGAATTGAAAGTACCAACCTGTCCTATCGTGGGCCATTCGGGACATGGGTATATGGCACTAAGTTATGCCGCCAAATATCCAGAAAAAGCCAAGAGCCTTGTGATGATCTCCACAGGCCCAAGCCATGGAACTCCCATGTTAGAAGCAGAAGTTTATTTTCAAAAATATGCATCTGGTCTTCGCAAAGAAGCACATTTGAAAAATTTATCTGAGTTTCAAAAAAATATAGAGAGAACCCCTGAGGATTTTTTTATCCATTACTGCGTGAGTTTGGAAGCCAAAGGGTTTTACAAAATTCCCTTTCCCTCTAGAACGTTTTGGGAAGGAATCCATACAAACAAACTCGCCTTTGATTACTTGTTTGGTGAAGTGTTTCGTGATATAGCTGTTTCCGATTTTTTTAAAAAACTATCTATTCCCACTTGGATTTGTATGGGGAAGGAAGACTATCAGGTGGCACCATACTACACTTGGGATCCCATCTTAAAAGAGTTTCCAGAAATCAAAATGACTGTGATGGAAGAATCGAGCCATTTGCCTTTTTTCGAAAGGCCAGAGGAATTTTTAAATCAGCTGGAAATTTGTTTGGACTAAACATAAGTTAGAAAAATCGAATTCGGTTCCTTCATTTTTTTCTTTTTGATTGATTAGGAACTACTGCACAACCCAAATCCCCTGGGTGAAGGCTTGGTTCCATTTATAAAAACTTCCAACAACAATGGGAACTCCTCCAATCATAGAAAACGAACTTAAGTTTCCACTTTGTAATTGGGAAAAATTACGATCAACTCCACCCGTTTTATCAATTTTTGCCAATGCTGTTTGAAAATAAAGATTCAAATCATATTGACTCAAACTGAGTAAATATAAGGAATTACCGTCGTCTGACAGACCATATACGGAACTTCCAGGAACTGTCATTGTGAATGGCAAAAGTTCTTTTTGTTCCAAATCAAAACCAGCCAACAAATAACGGCTTTGCCCATTTACGGAACTAAACTCCCCAGCAAAATAAATAGCTCCTCCAAAGATATGAATCGTTTTGATAGTCCCTAAACCCGTTGTGATTCCAATCGGATTGTTATTCGGAGTTGTGATCGGGTCTGCAAAATTTGCAGTAAAATTTGTCACAGTGGCCCCTGGCAAATTAAGACATACCATACCGGCTCTCGTATTTCCAGATACAGTAGTAAAGGTGCCAGAAACAAAGAGTTCTGTTTCACTAAAGACAAGTTTTCTTACAGAGCCATTAAAATTTAAATTGGGCCAGAGAAGAGATCTTGATGTCCCACTCAAATCTATTTTTGCCAACCGATTGATACTGGATGCGTCTACAGTGGTAAAGTCACCACCAACATAGAGAGCGTCGTCTTTCACAGCTAAAGTTTGTATTTCACCGGCACTAGCTCCGAACGCTGGGTTCCAATTGCTTGGTTGTGCTGTTCCAAAATCCAATTCAACAAATCCATTCCGAGTGGAGGAACCCACTTGAGTAAAGTTACCCGATGCGTAAAGATAGTTTCCATGGAAGGTGATATCATTGATAAGTCCGTTAAAATTTGGAGTAAAATTGGTAATCGATTGGTGATTCAAATCTGCAGAGAATAAATAATTACGATCAACAATATTAGTAAATATATAATTCCCACCAATAAACAAACGGTTGTTCCACGGCAATATAGACTTTGTTGAAAAATTTGAACCATTATTGTACAAACCTGGATTCCATGAATCAGTGACTGTTCCAAAAGTGGAATCTACTTTGACTGCACTGGCCCTGGATTGCCCATTCACTGAATCAAAATTTCCAACAAAAAACACGGAATCATTTGTTTCATAAACATCCTCTAAAGGGTTTAAAGAAAAACTTGAAATAGCAGGAGCCCATGTATCAGGGGATCCAGCACCTGACAAAGAAACTCTAGCCAAAAAGTTCCGAGGTGTACTGCCACCAACTAAAGTAAAACTCCCACCGAAATAGGCCTTTCCGTCTCGAATCAATAGTTTGGTAACCTCACCATCAACATTAGGATTCCAAGAAGTATCCAGACCATCCGAAGCATTAATCGCTCCTAAATTATTCCGAGTGTTTCCATTGATACTTGTAAAATTTCCTCCGATATAGACAATCCCACCGGAAAGAGAAACGGTTTTTATCGATGCTCCTGAAATCGAAGGTTGCCAACTTGTGGCAATTCCTGTAACCAAGTCAACAGCTCCCGCAAATTGGCGGAGTTGACCACCTAACGAAGAAAAATACCCACCTACGACAAAAGCAACTCCTTCACCAATTGCAATATCATTTGGTTGGACATCTGGATTTGGATTCCAGGAATTTACTTGGCCAGAAGTCAAATCTACAGCTGCTAAATAGTTTCGCGTATTTCCATTTACAGCCGTAAAATCACCTAAAAGATACAAAACTCCTGCATGAACTGTAACTTTATTCACAACTCCATTGATCACGACATTAAAATTAGGATCTAACTTTCCATCGGAAAGGAAATGAGCCAAATACGTTCTGGTTTTAGTGTTTGCGATTTGGAAATGTCCTGAAACAAAAATCCCACCCACTCCATCTAACACAGCACTAGTGACGCGAACTGCCCCTAAATCATTGAAGTTCATAAACTCTTCTGTCGGGAAAATAGTGCCTGTATCTAAATTAACGAAACTCCCGCCACCAACAGGGACTCCGACCTTTGTGAAATCACCGGCAAAGTAAACACGACCATTCCATTCTTTTACTACCTTCACATCACCATTAGTACCCCATCGAAAATTTAGTTTAGAGGTCGGGAAATCAAGTCTGATACCGCAATGAGGACTTCGATCCACAATCGCAACTTTAACGATTATGGTCTCCCAAAATGTACGTGATTTTGCGTCACAAACATTATTCAGTTCGGGCACCGAGCAGGATATAGTAGAAATTATTACAAATAAAAAGATAAGAATTTTATGAAAGGGAAACACATTCAAAGAAATAATTTCTAAACTAAATTAAGTCAATAAATATGTCATAATATTCGATTAGCTGCAAATAAAAAAACCCGCCACCTTACAGTAAACGGGTCTTTCAAGTTTTAGAAAGAGTATATATTAGGGTTAACCTAACATATCTTTGACTTCGTTTCTTTCTTCTTTTAACTCGTTGTGAGTGATGTCAAATTTTTCCTTTCCGAAAGCATTGATTTCAAGACCAGTAACGATCTCTACTTTTTTTCCATCTGATTTGAGTGGGTATCCAAAGATAAGACCTTTGTCCACACCATACTCACCATTGGAGTGACATGCAGCACTGAACCAGTCACCAGCTTTTGTAGGAGTGACAATGTTATGCACTGTATCAACTACTGCGTTTGCTGCAGATGCTGCAGAAGAAGCTCCGCGCGCTGCGATGATGGCTGCTCCACGTTTTTGAACCGTAGAGATAAAATCACCTTTCAACCATTCGTGGTCAGAAATCACTTCTGTTGCTACTTTTCCTTTGATTTTTGCATTGTAAAAGTCTGGGTATTGCGTTGCGGAGTGGTTTCCCCAAATGGCTACGTTTGATACATCTTTTACAAGAACTCCTGCTTTTTGAGCAAGTTGTGTTTTTGCACGGTTTTCATCCAGACCTGTCATCGCAAACCATCTGTCAGACGGAACACCTTTTGCATTGTTCATAGCAATCAGTGCATTTGTATTACATGGGTTACCAACCACGAGAACTCTTACATCACTTGCAGCATTCTTTTCGATTGCTTTTCCTTGAGTTGTAAAAATTCCACCGTTGATTTTAAGAAGGTCTCCCCTTTCCATTCCTGCTTTTCTTGGAACAGAACCAACAAGGAGTGCCCAGTTGATGTCACGGAACGCTTCATCGATGTTAGAAGATACAGATACTTTTTCGAGTAACGGGAAAGCACAGTCATCCAATTCCATGATAACACCTTTGGCAGCAGGAAGGGCTTGTTCCAATTCCAATAATTGGAGTTCCACTGCAGTGTCAGGTCCAAACATTTGTCCTGAAGCGATACGAAATAGAAGTGCGTATCCGATTTGTCCGGCAGCACCTGTAACAGCAACTTTTACTTTTTTGCTCATATAAATTTTCCTTTAATTTTATAATTTATGATTATTGTTTTAATTCTTTTTGGATGATCTCATCAAAGTTTTCGAAAGGAAGTGCTCCCGATACAAAGATCCCGTTGATAAAAAATGCAGGAGTTCCACTCACACCAACCTTTTGTCCGTCTTGGATGTCTGCATCAATTTCTGATTTCAAACGAGGTGCATCTTTCATACAAGTTTGGTATTTGTCTTTAGGCATACCTGCTTTTAAAACTAAAGCATCTACATTACCTTTACTTAAGTTTCCACTGTTTTCAAAAAGTGTATTGAATACATCCCAATACTTCCCTTCTGAGATGGAACAATTAGCAGCCATATGTGCATACATTGCATCTTGGTGGAAAGGAAGTGGGAAATCACGGAAAACCCAACGAATTTGGCCTTTATATTTTTCGCGAAGTTTTTGGTTCACGTCTTGGCTTCGTTTGCAAAATGGACATTCAAAATCAGAAAATTCGATGATTGTGATTTTTGCATCTTTTGGCCCGATGGAAGGATTATTTTTTTCTTCCACTGTCACCCGAACCGCTGCTGGTTCTTTAATTAAAAATTCAACAGGATACTTAGTGACGATATCACGATAAACAGCTCGGCTATGTTCTTGTTCTTGTTGGTTTTTTAAGAATCCAACAATTTTATCCTTAGTTTCATTTAAGGACTTACCACCTAACTGTTCTTTATTGGACATGTATACATTTAGAATTTCTTCTTCTGATGGCTCTCTCGGAGTAAAACCTTGGTTTAATACTTCTGATGGTTTGATGTTTTTGTCTTTGGCAACCAGTTCAAATAGTTTGTCCTGAGCAAATTCACCAAGTGTGTTTTTGATCAGACTTTTGTATTCTGACTGAAATTTTGAATAAGCAATGGGTGAAGTTTCTTTCACATCACTTAGGTCATATTTTTTTCCGCCGATGCTCACTGCATCTTGGGTAATGTATTCCCTAACAAAAGAAGGAACACTGACGATAAAGAGAAGGGCGAAAACGATGTTGGTCGCAAGTAAGATTTTGGAGATGGGATTTTCCATCCACTTTTTAAAAATATTTTCCATCCCTGCCAGCTTCCCGGCCATAAAGCGGGCAATCAAACGGAAAAAAGCTAAAAAAACAGAGGATTTTCGCTAAAGCCATCCGCGAAATATCCGAAAATCTGAGGGAGGGAAAAGACAATTTTTTCTCAAAAGAGCTGATCCTGAACACGGAGGTTTGGGAAAAATGAACACGATTAACATTCAAGGAAATTCGCACCTAACGGTTCCTCCCCCGCTCCCAACCCAAACGGGGAAACAATCAGAGGATGGAAAAGAATCCTTACCTGAAAAATCCCAAGTGGCGCGGGCTAACAAAAATGTGGAGAAAGAGCAGGAGACAAAGGTAAAACCAGAAGATTTGGTTTTGAAACCAACTCCCGCTTCTTTGGAAGAAAAATTAAACCAAATCATCTCTCCCGAAGAAGTGAAAGATTTACTTTCTCTTGTCACAAGAACTCCCCTACCGGAGCCGAAAAACCATAAGGTAGATACAAAAAGGTAAGATTGTTCCTTAGCATTGCCATTCTTGACAGCTTCATCCTAGTCCTTAGCGGGGTTTTAACCATCTCCATTTTGGGACTGGGGTTAGTTGTGTACAACCAATTCATCCATCCCATCCTTTCCAGGAAAGATTCCGATCGCTTCATCCCAGTCCAAACCGGAGACAAATATGATCTTGTTGTGGATGAACTGAGCCGGTTTGCAAGTTTTCAAGTCGGAAGTAAAACTGGCCAACTCGCCACTCGTTGTAATGCCATCTCGGAAGACCACCTCATCTTCCAATTTAAAAAAAGTCGCGATAGCGAAGATTATACCATTACGGTTTTAAAAAACGGGCCCACTTTTTACAAACCTCCCAGAATGGAACATTATGGGAAAATGGAATCCAAAGAAAGTTTTGAATCTTATGAAATCATAGGCCACCCTGCTGAATTCAGAATCTCTGATAAAATCGCAAAAGAAAGGATGGTGAACTTTATCGAAGTCTCCCTTACCTCTTCTTTTTATTTCAATAGATCCGGAAAAGAAAGGATGAAGTTTACCTTTGAAGTGGGAAAAATCCAACCAGGGATTAACAGAAAGGTTCGGTTCCGTGGTGATGTGTATGGGTTTGGAAAAGAAGAAGGTGCAGACGAAGACTAAACTATTTTGTTTGGATGCGAACACCCAGTCCATCTGGTTTCACTCGTCGGAACTGGTAAGAAATTCCAGAAGCCAACATTCCTTTTTTCACCATCTCTTCCAATTCTGTTTGTTTTGTTTTTACTGACTTTCTCTCGAGAAACATCAGAAGGCTCGGGCCCGAACCAGACAAACAATAACCAATACCTGCTTCTTTCAATGACTCGGCCAATCCAAATAGTGGAGAAGATTCTGGAATGCGATAGGGAGTATGCATTTTGTCTTCCAAACCGACGAGAAGGTCACCAAACTTACGTTTGTCTAAAAAATGCATCCATGCACCAATCCGAGACAAGTTAAAAATAACGTCAGCTGTAGTATAAGATTTAGGAAGTGATTTTCTAGATTCTTCTGTAGAAACATGAAATTCTGGTGTTAATACATAAATGGCAACGGAAGCAGGGAATTTTTTTCTAAAATACCGCAAAGGTTCACCAAACGTAGAGTAGGCGAAAACAAATCCACCTAAATATGCAGGTAAGGTATTGTCGGGATGGCCTTCAAATTCAGCTAGGAATTGGATAAAATCAGGTTCCTTAGGTAGGGAATTAGGTTCCATTCTTTTATGGACTTCACGAGCCAAAGATAGTCCTGCCACAATAGCAGAAGCGCTGGAGCCAAGCCCACCCTTCAAAGGCAAAGTCAATGTCATTTTACAATGATAAGGTGGTGGATTGACACTAGGTAAAAATTTTTGAAAATAAGAAAGGTAAGCTTGGTAAACTAAATCTTCTTTCACAGAAAACGGTAACTTCTGGCCGTTTTTTAATTCAGTTTTAGATTCCGTAATTTCTTTAGAAAAATTAAATTCAAATTCATTACGAAGATCCAAAGCAAGGCCCATAAGGTCGAAACCGGGCCCCAAGTTGGCAGAAGTTCCCGGCACTTGGATGAGAATCTTAGGAAGGCGAATCATCGTTTCGCCCAGGCTCTACGACCGGTTTTCAAAATCAACATCTCTTTCTTGCGAGGAATTGTTCTACAACATGAAGGCCACCAAGGACTACGGCCGGAATTCCTTGGCCTGGATAGACAGTATCTCCCGTAAGAAGTAAGTTTGGATCTTCCGAACGGTTACTCAGCATTTTGAATGGATTCGAAAAATAGGAATTGGGAATCCCTCCCACCCTACCAAATTTCCTACCTGTCCAGGTTTTCCATGTAACAGGCGTTGCAGAATGTAAAAATAAAATTTTATTTTTTTGAAACCAAGGGAATTTTTCTACTAAGGTTTGAATGATGATCGATTCTATTTTTTTCTTTTTTTCTGGGTAAGAAACATCCCGAATCCAAGATTCAGGATTTTCTATATGGGTAGAAATCGAAAGGATACGAATGCCTTTTGGGGAGCGAATGGGGTCCTCGGGATGGGAAAGAGAAAGAAAAAGCGAATTCCCTCCTCCATATGGCAAAACGTCCTTCAAATGGATTTGGTGGTGAAGGCATTCTGTTTTAGTCCATTCTTCGGAAGGATTGGTTTGTATGGCAATCCCCATGGAAAAAGCACCCCAAATTCCTTTTTCAAACTTTGTTGTTTTCTTTTTTAGTTTTGGCAGATCCTCAGTAATCTCCGTTAGGTTCCAAATAGGAAGATTCGAAACCACCAATGGAGCATAAAATAAAAAATTCTCTCTATTTTTAGTTCTTAACTCCCAAACCAAATCCTCATTCCCATCGGCAACACTGATTTTTTTCAGATCTATGACTTCTTGTTTGTAAAGAATTTTTCCACCATTGGCTTCAATTCGACCGAGGATCGTTTCCGCAAGAGTTACCATTCCTCCCCGAACAACATAGTTTTGTAATTGTGGGTAAGTGAGACCAACGGAGGCAAAGGCCATGGAAATTTTTGTCGATGTTGTTTGGCTTGTGATCAAAAGTTGTTCTTCTAAAAACCGAATCCATTCCTTGTTCTGAGTCAGACCCAAAGAGATTAAAACCAAACGTAAGGAGATAAAAGAAAAAAATAAAACAATTACGTCTGAAGGTCGAAAAGAACCTATCGATTTCCATACATCGGATAGATTTTTAAAAGGAAAAAATTTGTATCTCTCTGACAAACTCCAAAGTGAATCAGAGACAAAATAACAAAGTTTCCAAAATACCTCCATCCGCAAACCACCACCGAACGCACGTTTGGCCTCTTTATTCCATTCTGCGCGATCCCTATAACGTTCAATGGTTTTTTCATGTAAATGAACCACCATCGATCGTTTTAGAGGGATAAGAGGAAATTGAATTTGGAATTCGGTAGAGAGTTTATCAAAAGGAAGTCCTGGTTCCAAACCGACGAGAGTTGTTGCCCCTGATTCAAAGACATAACCACTTTTTCGGAAACTAGATGCACAACCACCAGGAGCCGTACCTTTTTCTAAAACCAAAACTCTTTTGCCTTTTTCAGAAAGGGACAAAGCGGCACTAAGTCCACCAAACCCGGAACCAATGACCACTACATCCCAATTTGTATCCATCCTCCTTGTAGACAGAAGTCAACTAGAGGACAGATACTATTTAAGGAAATTAGATCACTCAGACCAAAGTTTTTTTAAGTCACTCGCGATGTTCTTTTGCATGGCTTCGTTCGTTCCACCACCAATGCTGAGTAAAATCGCATCCCTATGCAATCGTTCGACTGGGTATTCGCGGCAATACCCATACCCACCTAAAACTTGGATGGCATTTCTAGAAACTCGTTCTGCCATTTGTGTGGCCACTAGTTTTGCGGATGCCGCCCCAAGAGAGTTACGAACATCTGGTCCCAGTTCGCTTGCCACTTGATACACTAAAGCACGAGCGGCTTGGTAGTCCGCATAGGATTCAGCCACCATCCTTTGGATTTGGCCAAACTCCATTAGTTTTTTACCAAAAGCCTCTCTATGACGAATGGTATAGTCACACATAATATCGATACAACGACGGGCAATGCCAAGTGATTGTGCGGCCAGTGTCACTCGTTCAATTTCTAAATTCCTCATCATATGAGTGACAGCACCATTTTCTATCCCAAGTAAATTCTCTTCAGGGACTTCCATATCTTCAAATACAAGTTGGGTAGTTGGGGAAGAACGCATTCCCATCTTTTCTTCTTTTTTACCGACCGAAAAACCTTTGTAAGACGATTCAATGACAAAGGAGGTCATCTTTTTTCCATTTTTTTCTAACTTGGTATAAAGAACAAAAACCTGACCTATGGATCCGTTGGTGATGTATTGTTTCACTCCATTGATGATATAACGATCGCCCTTCTTCACTGCATGAGTGGTCATTCCAAGTACATCAGTTCCTGCACCGGGTTCTGTCATTCCCATCCCACCGATCCATTCCCCAGTGATGACCTTACTCAAATAACGACTCCTTTGAGAAGGGTTAGAACTATAGAAAAAATTATTCACAAAAAGAACTTCGTGGGCTAAATAAGATAAGGTGAATCCAGGATCAAACCGGGACATCTCTTCATGGATGATGACAGAGGCAAGTGGATCGAGGCCATGCCCACCATCGGCTTCAGGCACTGTGATTCCAAAAATTCCAAGTTCGGAACCAAGACGTTTGAATAACATTGTATTGAATGTTTCTTTTTCATCGTTTTCTTTGGCTTGTTCGTCCATTTCCCTTTCTGCAAAGGATGCCACTGATTCGCGCAGCGCCAAGTGGTCTTCAGTGGGATTGAATAAATCTAAAGATGATTTTTTTGTCGAAAGCGTATTCATAGAGATAAATTTTTCGTACTTTTCCTGAACCTGTAAACGAAAAAACCGCACCTCTTTACAACCCAACCTAGCGAAATTGCTACAAAAACGAACAGTTCATCAACAAAAGAATTTTAGTGATATTAAGCAAGACCCAAACACACTAACTAGAGTTATTCTACAAACCAAACATTGACACAAGTTGCATAAGGATAAAACAAAAACTACACGTATCAATAGAATATCTACTGATGACTAGTGGTTATCCTATGAGGAAATTCCTATATCATAAAAAGTAACCATGAATCGTAGGAATACTTTACAATTAATTCAATCGATTCAAACATCACTAAAACATTCGAAAAATCTTTCGTCGAATCAACCGAAATACAATGAGCACTAACGATACAAATATAGTACCTCGAGATAAGCTCGCCAAATTCGAGTTAACTGAAGAATCCTTAAATAGTTTCCGTAAAAATAACAATATCCCACTCGACCTATACAATAAGGACGGACAAATCCTCATTCATAAAAAAAGGAACCCTACCGAAGCTGATTTCGGAAAACTACTAAAGTTCGAAATGCAAGGGGTATATTTCCTTATTTCAGAGTTAAAAAAATCTAAACAGTCTGGATCTCATGACCACGCTTTTTTAGAACCTGGCCGCACAACCAAACTATTTGATCACGAAAAAACATCTAGGTTTGCAAAACAATCCCAAGCCCTCATTGAAGACCTCCGCAAAACTTCTTTTTCTTCTGACCAAGCTGTTTTTGTACAAAACTCAGTGAACGAACTTCTCACTGACTTCACTAGCAATCCTGATTACGAACTTGGGATTTTTAATATTTTAGAAATTCTAGGAGTGGCGGGAGTCTCTGTAGAATCGGAACTAATGACCAAACGCACAGTTGTTGCTATGGGAATGAAGGTTCGCACAAAAAAAATCGTCAACGAAGGAAAAGAAGAATCCAATAAAAAAGACCACCTAAGCCTAATGATGGCAAGTTATTTGGCGGATGTAGGATACTCAAGGCTTGACATTAAAAACAATCCTAAACTCACCAAAGAAGAATATGCGGTTGTCCAACAACACCCCATCATCAGTTATTTGATGACACTGCCTGCTCCAGAAATTGATTCCCATGTTCGCACTTTAATTTTAAACCATCACAGACCTTATCGTGGGAACGGAGTGAACAATAACTTTCCAGATCCAAGATCTTTATTTTCGAAACTTATGTCCGTCCGAGACAAATACAATAAAGAAGTTGGAAAAGAAAGAATCACCCAAGACATCGAACTCCAACTCCACTTACAAGAAAACAATGTAACCTCTGCTAGTTTCGAAGAAGACATTGCCATCCTTTCTTTAGCAAGCGAATATGCATCCCTCACTTCCAACCAACCTTGGAGACCTGCATTCAAATCTTCTACAGCTTTAAAGATGATCCTCAATGATTCCTTTTTTTCTTATAGCAATAAAAACATCAGACATCTTTTAGATTATGTAGGAAGTTCTCTCACCAATAATGAAAACATTGTGAACTTTGGAGACTTTGTCATCACAGCATCCGTAGATTCAGAGAGACGTGCTCATTTTGATATTTGTATCGTTTTGGAAGTGGGTCGTTACCAAACAAGACCCAAACTCCAAAGAATTTGTAGCATCAATCCGATTTTCCAAAAAGGAAACAAATTCAAAATAGCTGACTTTGATTTACACAGTATCAAAATTGATCGCAGAAAAGCCATCATGGACTTAGCCTTACAAGCAGGAACTTCTCGTGTGATTTATATCATTGACCCGGAACTAAACCCGGCTCTCCACGAAGCCGTTTACAAAATTAATATGGCCTCCTAAGATAGGTTTGGTGCATAAAGATGAATTTTTTGTTCTCTTCCAGAAAGAGTGACCGATTCTTTTTTATCCCAACCACTTGGCGAGCCCGTCTCTAACCAAACCGCTTCCGAAATCAAAAAAGAAACTCCCAATTCTTTACAGGCAGACTCTATACGAGAGGCCGTGTTGACAGTATCTCCAATCACTGTATATTCCATTCTTTCTTCCGATCCAATGCTTCCGCAGAACACTTCTCCTGTATGGATCCCAATTCCAATTTTGATTTCCGATTCGCCCTTAGAAATTCGTTCTTGGTTCCAATTATCAAGTTCCTCTAACATAGACTTTGCGGCAAGGACTGCATCTTCAGAATCTTCGCCAACTCTCTCGGAAGGAGTGGGTGTTCCAAAAGTTGCCATCACCGCGTCCCCAATGAATTTATCCAAACTACCGTTGTGTTTAAAAATGGCTCGCACCATACGGCGACGAAATTCAGTTAAAAAAACGGATAGTGCTTCAGGATCCATTGGTTCTGAAAATTGAGTGAACCCACGGATATCACTGAATAGGATTGTGACCTTTTGGCGTTTGCCTTTAGCGATGACTTCTGGTTCCGAAACAATTTCAGAAACCAAATCAGGTGAAAAATAACGAGATAAAGTTGTTTTCTGTGATTCTGCGGCCGCAAATTTTAATAACATCCGGAGGCTACGAAAGATCGCATAAGAAATCGCAAATACCAAAACCAGATAGACCGTTGGTTTTGTCACAGAAGCATCAGACAAAATGATTTGGTCACCAAGGACATACTGATTCCAATCCATACCACTCACTGCATTCGAATCGACCAATGCATAGATCAAAAACCCGTAGTAACTGAAGAGAAAACAAACAAAGGAAAAATTAACAAGAGAGAACCGGTATTGGAACAAACTCAAAGACAAAGGCAAAAGATAAAATACAACCAAGGGAGTTTTGACTAGGAAGTTTGGATTTCCCTCTCCTTTTAAAATGTACCAGTTAAAAATAGTTACAGTGATGAGTAGGTTATCAACAAACAAACTGATATAATCATACTTAGTTTTCCAATGCCCCTTACTTTTTTTCAGAATCTGATAATGGATAAACGTATTTAAAAAATAAAATGTAATCCCAACAAAGTTAATCAAATACCCAAAAATCGAATCGATATTACTTAGATTGGCAATCGCACTGGCAACAAGTGCCACTCCAATCACATACCGAAAACGAACGGCAAACAAAGCCCCCATTTGTTCTTCTTGGTATAGAAGTTCCGACATATACCGAGGGAACTGGTCACGGATACAATAAACAGAACGAATGGAACGAACAATCGAGGCGAACATAGCCAGACATTCCAACAGATAAAGTTTTGGAAGCAAGGGAATTTTCTTTTTGCCAATTCAGATTCCATTGATTATCAATGAATGATGTTCCAGAACAGAACGATGATGTTATGGGGTAAATTGGCTTCCTTTCTTGCGGTGGATGTTCTCGTTTCCGTTTGGGCAAACCTTTCTTTTTTTTCTCATTATGGAAATGAAAAAATTCGGTTTACCCTCCTTATTTTTTATACCAGTTCCGTTTGGGCACTCTATTTGGCAGACCATTTATGGGATGCTTTGCGAGAAAAGGAAACTCTATCAGAACGCGGGAGTTTCTATTTGCGATTCCGCCATTGGATTGTTAGTTTTCTAATCTTTCTGACTTTGGTTTCGTTTTTTGTAGGATTCTATTTTGAATTTTTATTCCTCACAGGAAACCTCCTTCTTCTCCTCTCCTTTGTTTTTTCAATTGGTTTGATTGTGAGCCACTTGTCGCCAATACCCAAAGAAATTTTGGTTTCTGGATTTTATGTATTGGGGGTGATTGCCCCCTTTGGATCGTTTGGTGGATGGGATCCGATGGTGTGGATCTTTTTTATCCATGTATTTGCGAATGTCCTCCTTACCTACAATACAGACCGTGAATTTGATCTTGTGCAAAATACCTTCACCCTAACCCAAGTTCTGGATCCGAAAAAACTAAAGGTTTTGGTACTTTGTCTTTTGGGAATGGGGTTTTGTTTCCTAATGGCCCAAAGGATTTGGGGAAATCTCTCTGAGCTTTATTTTTTGGGGATGGGGTCTGCCTATCTATGGCTTGGTGTTTGTCATTTTGTGAAGATGGAAGGTTTTCGATTTAAGTCCCTTTGTGAACTTTCGTACCTGCCGCTCTTTCTGCCCCAGATCGTTTTTTTCTTCTCCCTACTTCCTTAAAATTTAGGGTGGGCTTATGTGGTTACTCATCGTCCATTCGTTTGCCCTTTTGTTATTTGTCTTACTTTATGCTTTCCGATTTCGAAAACTAGTTCCCAATCCCGAACCAAATCTCCTCCTGCAAATCCAAACAGCCACAAAAGATTGGAAATCCACTCACCATTTAGTCCTTCTCATCGGATTTTCCCTTTTCCTCCTCTATCCCCTAACCTTAGGATTTTCCTTCTACCTCCAGAGTGACGCCAACGTCCTTGTTGTCATCCTTTGGGTAATTTGGGCCTACAATTGGAGCAAATACACGTTCTGGAGAGAATAATGTACTTCCCTTATGACTTCGCTCCCGTTTTCTGGTCTAAGGTAATCCACGAAAACGGGGTTAAGGAATGAAAATTGTTGTTCTAGTAAAACAGGTTCCGGACACGGAAACCAATATCAAAGTCGGCGACAAATCGATCAACGAAGCTGGCGTAAAATGGATCATCTCTCCTTATGATGAATTTGCTATCGAAGAGGGAATTAGAATTCGTGAAAAAAGCGGTGGAGAAGTCATCGCAGTGTCCCTCGGCCCAGACCGCGCCGTAGAAGCACTTCGTACTGCCTACGCTATGGGTGTAGACAGAGCCGTTCATGTAAAAGTGGATGACTACGTAACTTTCGACTCTACATACACTTCCGAACTTCTTGCAAACCTCATCAAAGCTGAAAATGCAGATGTAGTGATTGGTGGTCGTCAATCCATCGATACTGACAGCTCACAAGTTGTCGTTCAAATTGCAGAGAGATTGAATGTTCCTCACGTTGCTATGGCCCTCAAACTTGAGTTTGACGGAAACAAAGTGACTGCAACTCGCGAAATCGAAGGTGGAACTGAAGTCGTAGAAACTACAGCTCCTCTAGCTGTCACTGCTCAAAAAGGATTGAACGAACCAAGATACCCAAGTTTGAAAGGGATCATGTCTGCGAAGAAAAAACCGGTAGATGTTAAAAAACCGGAAGAACTCGGAGCAACTGGATCTAAACTCGAAGTTGTATCTCTCGAACCACCTCCTCCACGTATCGCTGGTCGAAAACTGGAAGCAGCAGATGCAGCAGGTTTTGCATCTCAACTTGTAAAAGCTCTTCGCGAAGAAGCGAAGGTCATCTAAGGAGACGAACATGGCTGATGTTTTAGTAGTTGGTGAATTAAAAAACGGCGAACTTAAAAAAATCTCAAAAGAACTCACTTCTGCAGCTCGCAAAATTGCGGACTCCATTGGTGGTAAAGTTCATACAGTAATCATTACTGACAACGTTGATACGTTTGCTGGTGATTTGAAAGCGGTTGGTGCTGATACAGTAATCGGTGCAAACCTTGGTGAATTTTCTCCTGAAGGTTATGCAAATGGAATTTTTGCAATCATCCAAGAGAAAAAACCAGCAGTGGTTCTTCTACCACACTCCGCACAAGGAAAAGAATACTCCGCAAGAGTAGCGATCAAAGCAAATGCTGGAATCGTTGCTGATGCAGTGGCTCTTTCTGTTGACGGTGGTAAAGTAGTAGCAAAGAAACCAATTTACTCTGGAAAAGCGTATGCAAATTTCAAAGTAACTTCTGACATCCAAATCTTTACAGTACGTGCAAACTCCCAAGAAGTAACTCCAAAAGACGGAGCGGGTGCAGTAGAAAAATCTGGTGCAGCAGCAGGCGAAGTAAGAACTAAGTCTCTCTCTAAAGATCTTTCTGGTGGAAACAAAGTACAACTTGCTGATGCTTCTATCATTGTATCTGGCGGACGCGGAATCAAAGGACCAGAAAACTGGCCAATCATCCAAGACTTAGCTGACACACTCGGCGCAGCACTTGGTGCTTCCCGTGCGACTGTGGATGCAGGATGGATTTCTCACTCACACCAAGTAGGACAAACAGGAAAAACTGTCTCCCCTAACTGTTACATTGCTTGCGGTATCTCCGGAGCCATCCAACACTTAGCGGGTATGGGATCTTCTAAATACATCGTTGCCATCAACAAAGATGGAGATGCTCCTATTTTCAAAGTAGCGACTTACGGTGTTGTTGCTGACCTTTTCGAAGTAGTGCCTGCACTTACTTCTGAGTTCAAAAAAGTATTGGGTTAATCCCAATACGAACCATCAAACTTTGAGGAATATCCTTCCCAAATTTTCGATCGTTCTCCTTTTCTCTGTCCAAACGGGTATCCTTTGGGCAGAGGATGGAAGAGATCGCCTGAATGCCGTCATAGGCAAAATGAATTCACTCGAAAGTTTTCGCGCCTCGGTTACCATCAATGGTGGACTGACTGGTGTTGTTTCCTTCAAAAGCCCAAACCAACTCCATGCTCGTTTCAGTGACGGACGGATCATTTCCTCCAACGGTAGAATTTTGTGGTTTTACAACCCAGATTCATCGATTGCGGGAAAACAGGATCTAAAAGGTGTTTCCGGAGGCCTTGGGGGACTACTTTCTGGATACGAAAATGTGTCGGTAAGTGGCAGAACTTTTCGTCTTACTTCTAATACAAAGCGTTATAATGAAATTATCTTGGTTGTTTCCGATAACGACCTTCCTCGTGTACTCAAAATGAAACGTTCCGACGAAGAAATTACTGAAGTGGCTTTCTCTGGCATTGCCACGAACATTGGTCTTGGAACGGGACTGTTCAACTTCCAACCTCCCACAAGCTCACAAATTGTTGAGAACCCTCTCAACCAAAAGGAGTGATTGTGACCCCGGTCTCCCGTACAGAAGCACATAGAGTTTTTGCCGACTTGTACCGTAAAACGCGGACACCGGAACACCAACAACTCATCGATGAGGCCATTTTAAAATCAAACGACGTATTCATTCGTATTGATCTCATCCGAAAAGTGGATGAGGATTTCGAAAGTAAAAACAAACCGAAAAAAGAAGACAATAGAGACCGTGGTCTTCCTGAAAAAGAACAACCAAGAAGAGAAGTCATTTCTCGCACACAAACTCCCGATCCAAAACCAAAACGTTCTAGCGATTTAGTCACAGTCGATAGTGCCAAACAAAAACAAAACCCAGCAAAAAAAAGAGCCATTGAACAAAGACAAGGTGGCGGTTTACTTGCTGGATTATTTGGCGGTGGAGCTGGAAACCCAAACAACTCCATTGGTAAATTTGGGAAAGACACAGGAACCATTGACATTGGACTTTTTGGCAGGAACCCTACGATTTCCAACAATGTGGAAAAACTCTTCCGGGGGATGAAGGAAGATGTCCTCATTCCCACCATCCAAGCCCTTCGTGTTTCCGAACAACAAGGTTGGAGGATTTGGACTCCACTAGTTTATAATATCATTAATAATTTTAATAAGTTCTTTAACGCATTTGCATCACTGGATGCTCTCATCTTAGATAAAATATCCGCCGATATCTTTTTAGAACGTTCTCTCAAAATGCAGATGTTTTATGTTCGTTTTCTTCAAAGAAACGATGCAAACGACATCATCCTTTCAAACCTTCCTGACATTGTTAAAATGGATGACAAACTCACGCCAAAACTGAGCAAAATCATGGAAGGTGTGAACTACGCTCTCAATTTAGAAAACACCAAACCCAAGTTATCTGATGCTATTACTGCATTTTATATTGTAGCAAAGAAAAAAATGTTCACTTGGCCAGAAATCATTACTGATTTACGTGTTCCTCCTATCCAAGAACATAAATTCCAGGCAGCTCGTGAAATCCAAAAAGAAGTGGAGATCACTGTTGCTAAATTATCTGACGATATCAACACAAGATCTTTTAAAAAAGAAGAACTTCAGAATCTACGCACACGTTATTTTTCTATTGATGACAAAGGGAAAATCAGTTTCGATTTTTTGAATGTAGTTGTAGATGATTTTATGGCTCACCATATGCCAGAATCGGCAAAAAGCCAAACCGTCAAAAATAGTTATAAATCACAACCACATAGACTGGTTTATTTATTATTAAGAGATTTACAAACAGTATACATCAACTTAATCGAAGGATACGTTCGTCTTGGTGATAAAAACCAAAACCAAGAACTCCTCCTCATCCAACCGGGCCTTTTTAGAAACGAAATTGACCAACTTAACTCCCTCGTCCGAACCATTGATAATTTTAATAAAAAATTCCCAAGTTTCCAGTATAGTTTCCAACAGTATGGAATGGACAACAGCACAGGAAATGCTGCAAACGATCAAATAGCAGGAACCATTGTCCTCGCCTTACAAGAATCATCCGAATTTTTTGGAAGTTTTGCAGGAAAACTCAACATCATCGTAGAAAACCATTTAATGGCAAAAGCCACAGAAGCCAAAGGGAAAGTGAACGATAAAATTGTTTCTACGAAAGACAAAGTCATCGAAGAAGTAAAAATTGCCCAAAGGTTCATCCCACATTTTGACAAATCAGTTGTGGCTAAAGAAAGAATCAATGGGATGAAAGTGGAAGATGTTTTCGTTCAATTTACAAAGTATTTATACAATTATGCAGTCATCTTCAAAGATCCTGCAACCACATCCAAACTCACAGCACATCGAAAAATCGAACAAGAACTCATCAAGTTAAACAAAGAATACGAAAGGCTCACCTACTCTACATTCAATAAAGAAGCTGATGGTGATAGTTCAAGTTCAGAATCTTCCGAAAACAAAAATACATCAGATCCAATCGACCTTTCCGATACAGAAGGAGAAACATGAGAGTCCTTACTGGATTACAACCCTCAGGCAAACTTCATTTAGGTAATTATTTTTCTGCGATCAAAAAAATCTTGGACTACCAATCCAAAGAAGATTTGTTTCTTTTCATTGCAAACTTACATGCACTCACAACATTCCGATCCAAAGAAGAATTAAAAACCTTCACCTTAGAATGTGCGATCGACTTACTAGCACTAGGTGTCGATCCGAAAAAATCTGTTTTTTGGGTTCAAAGTGATGTTCCCCAAGTGACAGAACTTACTTGGTATCTATCCCAATCCATCACAGTGTCTCAATTACAACTGGCCCATTCCTTTAAAGACAAAGTGGCAAAAGGTTTTGTTCCAGGTGCCGGACTTTTTACATATCCAGTACTCATGGCAAGTGATATCTTACTTTTTTCTGCAGAAAAAGTTCCCGTAGGAAAAGACCAAAAACAACATTTGGAATTTGCTCGTGACATCGCAGAAAGATTCAACACTCAGTTTGGACAGGTTTTAAGTATCCCAGAACCAGACATTGATGAAAACACGGCGACAATACCGGGAGTTGATGGAGCAAAGATGTCCAAGTCTTACCAAAACACCATCGACTTCTTTGGAACCGAAAAAGAAATCAAAAAGAAAGTGATGTCGATTGTCAGTGATTCGCGCGCGGTGGAAGAACCAAAAGATCTAGAAACCTCTGTTATTTTCCAAATCCATTCTCTTTTTCTCACTCCAAAAGAAAAAGAGACCCAAATGGAAAAATACAAACGAGGTGGGGTGGGATATGGAGATCTCAAAAAAGATCTCCTTGATTCCATTCTAAATCATTTTGCCCCTTTCCGAGTAAAACGCGAAGAACTGGCACAAAACTTAGATTATGTGCATGAGGTTCTAAAAGAAGGAAAAGAAAAAGCAAAAGCAGTTGCCGAAGCCAAATTAGAAGACGTTCGAAAAACACTCGGCATTTATCCTTTTTAGTTTCTAAAGAACCAACTTCAGTTTTTAAATACCTCTTTCGGTTATGAAACCGGAGATTTACTTACTCCCCAGATCCGATTTCGGTTGGTTCTGTTTGGGAATTTGTGGGACTGCTTTTTTTCAAAAACTCGGGTGCCGTTTTCCAGGGTTTCATTCTCTTCTCATCCTATTTTCTCTCGGCCTACTCATCTTCTATTCCATCCTTCCAAGAAAAACTTCCCACACTGTAGACAAAAGAATTTACCTTTGTATCCTTTCTTCTCTCGTATTTTTGTTCTTTGCCAATGTACAGGCAAGTCCACGTCCAAGAACCATTAATCCCCTCTTTCGCTCCTATTTAGAAACCCAAATCAAAAAATCTCCACTCAGTAAATTTGAATCTCGCATCATAATGGGTTTTGTCACTGGATCCACAAAAGAAATTCCGCCGAGTTTCAAAGAAATGGCAAAAGAATCAGGCATCTTACATTTGTTTGCTGCTTCCGGCCTACATTTAGGAATTTTTATTGGTTCTTTACAGTTTTTTGGAAATCTTTGTTTTTCAAAACAAAAATGGATTTCCCTTTTACTTTCTTTAGGAATCGGTTTTCTCTATCTGGCAGCTTTGGATTTTCCTGTTTCTTTTTTACGTGCCTATTTATTTGTTTTTTTATCTCTCACGGCTTCCTTGTTTTATAGAAAAATTGGGCCGACAGATTTACTTGTGATTTCTTCTGCCTCCATTGCTTTTTTTCTTTTTTATGATTTTTTAAGTATTGGATTTTTATTATCTTTTGGAGCTGTATTTGGAATATTTTTTATCAAACCTAGTTTTGATTTTTGTTTCCTCCCCAAATCAAAATCTTTATTCAAAGAAAACCTTCATTTAACACTCGCTTGTTCCCTCTGTAGTTTCCCGATCCTAGTTTTTTATTTTCGATCATTTTCTTTTGGAGGGATTGGGATCAATTTTTTGTTAGTTCCTATTGCGGGAATCCTTTTACCCATCCTGTATTTGAGTTTGTTTTTACAAAGCATTGTTCCCACATTTCTTGTAGAATCACTTTCTTCTTGGATTTGGGTTCCTACTTCTTTCGCACTTTCTATCTTTCTAAAACTATTTTCCGCATTGGCAACCTACGGGCGAGGTTATCAAACCTGGGCCGTGGTTCCAAAAGGACTTTGTTTGATTTCTATTTTTATCATTCTCTGTTTTACTTTTTACCCCAAACTCCGCATCCGAAACTGGGCCATTTTAAAAACTTCTCTTTATCTTCTCCCTTGTTTGTTTTTTGGTTTTTCGTTTTTCTTTCCCAGAGAAAAAATCCCCAGTTTTGAAACCAAACTAGCAAAGGGGAATCTGTCCATTCGTCTGGAGGATCATTTGTATATTTTTGGAACTTGTTATTCCAAAAAACTAATAGAATCCTCTTCTGGTTTTCCCCCACCCAAAAAAATATCGTTTGAATCAGAATCATGTTTATCTGGAATCCTTTCCCAGATGTCCAAACACCAAATAACAGACGTTTTCTGGCACGGAACAAACCAAGATATGGAATGGATCCAAAAATTCCAATTACCCATCCGACCCAAAGAAAAAGAAATTCTCGGGTCAGATATGAATCCCCTTTTTTCCATCATTCGTTTTGATGGAAACCCAAAGACCATACAAAGATTTTTAAAACAAACAAGAGAGGCCGACAAATCCCAAACCAACCAAGGTTGGAAGGGAATCCTACTTTTGGACTTTCCTCCATGGAAAAAAAAGGAAGCGAAAGAATGGATCCAATACCAAAAACTACTTGGGATTTCTACTGCCTGGAAAATGATACTCGTTGAGGATCATTTTGAAATCCCCCTACGCCACCATCTCCAATATCCAGACCTTCTTTGAAGCCAAAGGCATTCGTGCCCAAAAGAAATTTGGACAAAACTTCCTCATTGACCAGAACATAGTCGATTTTATTGTCAAGTCCGCAGAATCTTTGTTAACTAATGATCTAAGTTTGGCAGAAATTGGAATTGGTCTTGGAACTTTAACTTATCCCGTTCTCGGTTTGGACAAAAAAACCTACCTCTTCGAAATCGATCATGCTTATATCCAATTGGCCAAAGATGAAATTTTACCTAAGTTTCCCAAAGCTTTGTTACTTGAGGGAGATGCTTTAGATAATCTTTTTCATATTTACCAAGAGAAAGTTTTTGTATTTGGAAATTTGCCTTATCACCTAACAACGGAAATCATCAATACCCTTGTCATCCATTGTAGGAATTTCCAAGGCGGGATTTTTATGGTGCAAAAGGAATTTGCCGAACGCCTTGTGAAAGAAACCTCGTCTTTATCTGTTTTTCTCTCCGCCTTTTGCGATGTGAAGTATCTGAAAACTGTCCACAAAAACTGTTTTTTTCCCATTCCCAAAATCCATTCTGCTCTCATCCTTTTGAAACCCAAAAGCCAATCAAAACCAAAGGAATGGCGGCTAGAAACCGAAAGAGAAGTAGAACTCTGGTCTCGGATGCTTCGCACACTCTTTTGGGGAAAACGAAAACAAATTCAGGTAAGCCTTCGCGAATCTCCTTTTTCTGAAGACCCAGTGTTTCGGGAAGCATTAGGGAAGGCCATCCAGTCGGCAGAAATTCCACCCACCGCCAGACCAGAAGAATTGAACCGTGAACAATTTCTGACTTTGGGTCAACATTTACTTGACTATTTGTCAAAATGATGGCAAAATCATTTCCGCCATGTTCGAGAATTTTACACCTCCGCCCATAGTCACGTACGCCATCCCCGTATTCTTCCTTCTGATTGGAATCGAAGTTTACATCGGATACCGCAAAAACAAAGCCCTCTACCGGCTGAACGATTCCATCGCCGATCTAAGCACAGGAATCATCTCCCAAATTTGGGGACTTTTCCAAAAAGGGATCGGACTCTTCGCGTATTTCTATATCTACGAACATTTTCGTTTTTTTGAATTTGCTCTCACCAACCCTTGGGCTTGGGTTCTTTGTATTGTTGGCCAGGACTTTTGTTACTACTGGTCCCACCGGTTGGCTCACGAAGTCAATATCCTTTGGGCAGGCCATGTCATCCACCACCACAGCGAAGAATACAATTTAGTTGTGGCTCTCCGCCAAACAGGTCTCGGTGGAATTGTCTCTTGGATTTTCTATGTTCCGTTGGCTCTTATCGGATTCCATCCTTGGATGTATCTGGCCAGTGGACAAATCAACCTCATTTACCAATTCTGGGTACATACCAAAGCTGTGGGTAAAATTGGAAAGATTGGAGAATACCTTCTTTCCACTCCTTCTCATCACCGCGTCCACCATGCGATCAACCCCATCTATATAGATAAAAACCATGGTGGGATCTTTATCATTTTTGATCGGATGTTTGGAACTTTCCGTGAAGAAACAGAACCTTGTGTGTATGGAACGGTCAAACCCCTTCGTAGTTTCAATCCGGTTTATGCCAATATCCATTACTATTGGGAACTGATCAAACAAGCGGCCAGTGCTCCCTATTTCCTAGATAAAATTAAGGTATTTTTCAAACCGCCAGGTTGGTATCCAAGAGAAAGTTCAAAACCAGCCGGATTTTTACCGATTCCGGAAGTAAGTCCTGCGACTTTCCATAAGTATGATCCGAAACCTGGGCCAGAAGTCAGAACCTATACAACCACTTGGTTTGTTCTCGTCCTCCTTTTGTCTTTTGCCTTCCTTCTCTTTGTGGGAAAATTCGCGCTGGTCTCCCAAATCCTTGTGACCGTTTGGGTGACTCTGTCTCTACTCGCCATCAATGCCCTCATTGAAGGAAAGTCTTGGGCTGGAGCGATGGAAATCACAAGGCTTCTTTTTGGATTTCTAGTGATTGCCTACTTTGGCGTGACTTGGCATTACTATGCGATTGGGATTGTTTGCCTTCTTGTGGCGGGAATCTACCTCTACCGCACGAGTGGACAGAAAGCCCAGGCCGCCTAATCCAAATTTAACAATCCGAACCGAACAAAATCACCCTCCTACCAGAATCTTTCTGGTAGGATTTTGCAAACAACCCTCTTGAACGACGTTCCCTAATCATTTCCCCAAAAGAAAAAGGAATGACCTGAAAACTAGCCACAATGTTATGTCACATAAATGCCATGATTGGGGCGGATTCCTCGATGGTTCCCCTTGACCGAACGGGGCCCCGTGAGAATTTGGCATTGCACCATAGTTTTTGAGGCGAAATGAGATGAAGCGAAACCGAAGTTACTATATCATTCTAGTCCTAATCCTGTTTGTAGTGACCTACTCCGCATACGCGGCCTACCAGAAGCAAAAAAATGGTCCAGTATTTTTGGACAACCATGTCTTCCAACGTTATAACGAGCAGTGGGGCCTTTGGGTCGACCTAAAGCTTGAGAAAAAAAGCCTTCTTGAGAAAGCATCTGAGTTTGGAATCCTAGCCCAAGAGGTAATGGAGATCAACAACCTAAAGGAATCCGATCTGGCACGTTTGAAACGCCCTATCTTTTTTCCTTATTCCTCTGAATACATGCGAGGGCTCCAAGAAAAAGAACTCTTTCGTGAAACCGTAGAATCTCCTATCGACCAATTCATTTGGCCCGTTCTTCCCAATCACAAATCTCGGATTTCTTCTCGGATTGGAAGGCGTTGGAACACCTGGCATACGGGTCTAGACATCGCCATTCCTAAAAACTCCATCGTCCTTGCAGCAGCAGACGGAGTGGTCGAAGAATCTGGTCGGAGTGGTGACTATGGCCTTGCCGTCAAAATCTACCACCATGACATGAACCACTTCCATACAGTTTACGGACACAACCAAGAGTTACTCGTAAAACCGGGAGATGTCGTTCGTAAGGGACAAATCATTGCTCTCTCTGGAAATACCGGAAAGTCCACTGGCCCCCATGTCCATTTTGAAGTCCGATTCCACAATGTGTATCTCAATCCAGAAAACTTTCTCACTCCCTATGAAGAAGGAGTTGCCACAAGCGTCGTTGGATTTGCAGACTAAGTATTAGTGACGAACCTGACAAAGAACAGTTGGACGGATGAAATTTTCAACCGTCTGACAACCATCATACCAAAAGCGCCAGGCATCGCCTGTTTTGATTTCGATAACACTCTCATCCGTAACGACTTCGGCGAAAAAATCATGGAAGAACTACTTCATGGTGGACTTGTTTATGTACCAAAAGACCTGTCTGATTTTTTTCGCGATAAAGAAACATGGAAAGATCATTCCAAACTAGATCCTACCGAAAAAGAAAGATTGGTTTGGGAAGAATACACTTACCAATTAAAAGAATACGGAATTGAAAAAGGATACCGTTGGACTAGTTTTATCTTTGAAGGGATGAACCAAAAAGAATACTACGAAGTGTCTAGACGCACTTGGGAAAGAGTGAACCTTCCTGATCGTGATTCCGGTGTGTTTCCTCAAGTGGAAATGAAAGACCTCATTGCTTATTTAAACTTCCACCATTGGACTGTTTATATTGTGACTGCTTCCCCGGAACCAGGGATTGCTGCCATTGCTCATCTTTTTCCTGTCGAAGAATCCAAAGTGATTGGAATGAAACAAGAGTTAGGTGAAGATGGGAAATACTCTCACAAACTCATTGAACCTTATACTTATGGGGAAGGAAAAGTAAAAGCCATCGAAGAAAGAATCGGTGTGTATCCAGACCTTGCCTTCGGTGATTCCTTTAATGACTATCCCATGCTTTGTAGTGCCAAACAAATGGCAGTGGCCATCAACCGGGACAACCCTGAGTTTGCCAAAGCTTGCAGCGCCAAAGGAATTTATATCCAACCTTACTTTACCTTTCCTCCTGTATTGGCTTGAGGTGATATGAACCGACTCTATTTAGTATCAAACTCTATTGGGAATGATGAAGACATCCCTCCTCGCACCAAAACCTTGTTAGAAGAGGCCGACTGGATCATCGGGGAAGAACAACGGACTACTTCTACTTTTTTAAAGAAGTTAGGAATTACAAAACCCTTTGATCTACTGAACGAACACACTTCCCGCAAGGAAATGGATGAAATCGGAATGAAACTGGCAACCACCAAAAGAACCTGCCTCATTTCTGATTCGGGAAGTCCAGGCCTGGAAGATCCGGGCAAATGGCTTGTCCCCCTTGCTTGGGAGATGGGAGTGGATGTTCGTTCGGCTCCGGGCCCAACGGCCCTCATTGCAGCCCTAACCAGTTCTGGGTTTGCCACCTCCCCTTTCCTTTTTTTGGGATTTTTACCCCGAGAAGAAAAGGAAAGAGAACGAACTCTCAAACAATACATAGGTCTTGGGATCACGATCGCCTTTTATGAAACAGCTTACCGGGCCAAACACTGCCTAGAAACCTTGGCAAAAATCCTTCCCGGAGACCGTCAGATTTTTTTAGCCCTAGGAATTTCCATGGCAAACGAAACCAGCTTCCGAGGATCGGCCAAAGAAATTCATAAAAAATTTCCGCAAGGCCTCAAACTCCCACCGGTCTTCGTGATTGAAGAGAAAAAAGAAAGGCCGAGGCGATAGTTTCTTGACAGTACCTCTGTTATATTGGACGCTTGGACAATGGTAAGTAAAGTAGAGCAACCGAGTGACGGAATAGACCAATTGATTTCAGAATCTGGCGATTATATAACAGATGTCGTCAAAGAAAATCTGAAACTCATCCGCCATACAAAAGGTTTTTCTTTGGACAAACTCGCAAACCGATGTGGTGTGAGCCGCGCGATGTTATCGCAAATCGAACAAGGAAAATCGGTTCCGACAATTTCTGTGTTATGGAAAATTGCAAACGGACTCAATGTTCCTTTTTCCGAACTCTTAAAAGAAAAGAACCAAGACGGAATTCATATCCTCAAAGCAGAAAACTCAAAAGTTCTGTATTCCAATTCCAAAGTTTTTGCAAGCCGTGCTCTTTTCCCTTTCCTTGGAAATCGTAAAACAGAATTCTATGAACTGATTTTAAAACCAGGTGGACATGAAGTTGCCGAACCACATAAAACAGGAACCACTGAAAACTTGGTTGTTGTTTCCGGCAAACTACGGTTACGTGTTGGTGAAAAAGTTGTGGAACTTGACCAAAAAGATTCTGTGTTTTTTAAAGCAGATGTTTCGCACGAGTATTCCAATCCCACTGACCAAGAGACTTTAATGTATCTTGTTATGGATTATACGGACGAAATAGGTTAAGATTGGAATATAGAGAACTCAAAGTCAATTTACCCAAAGAATTATCCGACAGTTTTTATGAACTGTTGGATACACTCCAGTGTGCTGGTTATTACGAAATATTATTTGATGGGGAAGCTCCCAAAGAAAAAGACCAGGGCCTAATCCGAGACAATACAAACATTCGTATCTATCTTCAAACCGATGAAGTCGATAAAGAATTAAAGATCCTTATCTTCTTAAAAATTCACGCACCAAACAATTCGAATGCAGAATCCCGAAATATCGAAACTCGTGATTATGAAGAAGCTTATAAAGAATACTATAAACCATTTTCTATCGGGACAAAACTTTGGGTGATTCCCACTTGGGAAAAAAATGAACCCGATACAATCAAACTTTGGAAACCAAATGGAGGGATTCCTCTCTTCATCAATCCGGGTGTGGCTTTCGGAACGGGACATCATGAAACCACCAAACTCATATTAGAGTATTTGGATGAACTTTATACAAAAGGTGAGTTCCAATTTCAATCCGCTTGTGATGTGGGAACAGGTTCTGGAATATTATCCATCGGCCTTGCTAAGTTTGGTGTTTCCAAAATTTTTGCTTTGGACATTGATCCTAATGCGGTAAAAGCTGCTTGGTCCAATTGGACGGAAAACGAATATCCAAAAGGATTTCAATTCAGTGTGGAAGAATCCGGAATTGATAATCCCAAGTTGTCGGATACAAAATACGATTTAGCCATTGCCAATATTACTTTTGCAGTTCTTTCACAAAACATCCGTCATCTGGCAAAAATTGAAGCCCCAAGAATTATATTTTCTGGAATCATCACAGAAAAAAAAGACCAGTTCCTTAGTTTGTTACAAAGTCATTTACCAGGAAAACTCCTCTACTCCAAAGAATGGAATGAATGGTGGGTTCTCGACTGGGTTCGAAACTAATCTTTATTTAAAAATTTAATTAGACTCACTTGGTTTCCGCGGTCATTGTATTCGATCCGGTCAAAAACAGATTTTGTCATAAGAATTCCTCGCCCATGTTGTATGTGTGCTTCATTCATTTCTTCAATTGATTTTTCCATATGTTTTTTATGGTCAAAACCACGACCTTCGTCAGTGATTCGATAAGCAACATACTCTCTGGTAAAAGAATATTCGATTTTGACTCGTTTCTGGCTATAACGTGGATCTTCTTGCCTTTTTTGTAAAAACTCCAAATAATTTCCTTCGATAAGAGCCTTGGATTTTTCATCAAAACTAATATTCAAATTTCCATGTTCCACTGCATTGATCACAATTTCACGCACCGAAGACCTAACTTCAGTTTGTTCCACAGTGGATAGATATTTTGCAAGTTGTGAAGTAATCTTTTGTGAGACAAGTTCAGCATTTCGTAAGTAATTATTCATCGAAAGTTCGATTTTTTCTGACTCGATGAGTTGGATGATGGTATCTTCATATTGAGAAGACATGGTCACAAGGACTTCCCTCGTTTCGTCGAAGTCAATGTACTGCAACCGGCAATACATTTCTTTTGGTTCCTTTACATATTTTTGTCCAAACTCTGTTTTGAAATTAATGATGGAACCTGTCATTTTTAAATCTGTGAGTTTATCGTTTACATACATCACATTATAATCTGATTTTTGATCCCTACCCATATAGAGTAAGTCTGTGATTTTTTTACCACGTAAATCATCCAATCGAAACCCCATATGTTTTGACAGAGCTCTATTGGCATTGATGACTTCAAAATTTTCGTTCATCATCAGAATTACTTCATCGGAACCTTGAAAAATTTCCCGGAATCGTTTTTCGGATTCTTCGATTTTTAATTTTGCATGAGAAAGTTCCCGAAGGTTGTCCCGAAGGCTTCTAGTTAGAAAGTTGATCCTATCAGCAAGACCTAACGACAACAAGATGGTCTGCAAAGCAGTTCCAATTTGAATGGTCCAACGAGTGATTTGGTTGTCTGGCAAAATACCCAAACTCTTTAAAGAATACAAAAGAACGCCTAATAGAAAAAAAGACCAAGAGATCAAAAAATACCGAGATGTCCTGACATTTAATAAATAAGTAGAAACACCGCTAAATACCATAATGAGAGCCGTCGGAACTGTTAGGAAAATTGCAGTCACCATCGCAATGCGGTAATGCAAGAAAAACAAAATCCCGGAAAAGAGAAATAGAATTCCCGCCCAAATCCACATCATTTTTGAAATATTGGGTAAGTGTTTTTTTAAATTGAGATAGTTGTCGGTAAAAAAGATTCCCGTAATACAAGAGAAACAGATAAAAAATGGGAGAGAATAGTTTCCCCAAAAGATCCAATTCGGCCAAAGATACTGAAAGGCAAAACCATTGTTGATCAAATGGAAAAAGAAAATGGAACTAATAAAAAACAAATAAAATAGATAACTTTTTTCATAAGTAAAAATATAAATAAAAAAGTTATAAGCGACCATCACAAATAAAATTCCATAAAACAAACCGAAGATCATTTGTTCTTTGTTTAGCTGGTCAGAAAACTCACGTTCCGTCCAAATACCAAGTGTTAGTGGAATGGTAGATTCCGATTGGATTCGTAAATAATACACGGAACTAGAACCGGGTGTCGATTCTAAAGGAAATACAGGATTCCTATAATCCAAATTTCGATTTCCAAAGGGATGTGTATCCCCTAAAGTGCGAACCAATGTTTTGGGAAGGTTGTTACTAAAAATTTGAATTTCATCTAGGAGAGGGAAATCAAATACCAAATTCCAACGGATGAGTTCCTCTGTGGGATTTTGGATTTGGATCCGAACCCAAAAAGTTGATTTCGAAAACCCTAAATTGGGTGAGGAGATTTTTTGAAATCGGGAATCATTGGATCCATTGGTGATACTTGTTTCCGAAAGGGACTGATCTTTGTCCTCTAAAACAAGAACCTCTTGCCAAATGAGTTTTCCAGAAAGCTGGGGTGAAAGTACGATGGCGGATTCCGAAAACAAAACCCCCGGCAAAAATACAATAAGGCTAACAAAAAAAAATTTTACTTGGTGGAAAAACAAAGTATAGATCTCCCAATTCGCTTAAAAAGACAAAGTTACTAGATTGTATTTTTCTAATTTTTCTAGCCTTTTTTGTTTCGATTGTTAAAATAGGGGAAAGTTCTATGAATCGAAAAACCTTCCTACAAAAGCTGAGCGCTGTTACCTTCGGGGCAGGGTTAATCCTTCCTAAAAAATCATTCGGACAAACCACAACAGTTACAAGTTCGGAAACCAAACCCAAGTCTAGTGGTGGGAAAAAGGCCATTGTCCTAGGTGGCGGCCTTTCAGGACTCTACTCTGCCTATCTTTTGAAACAAACTGGGTATGAGGTCACTGTCATTGAAAGAGGCGAAAAATTGGGTGGGCGGATTGCCACCTATGAAAATTCAGAACTAGGAATCTTACAAGATTTAGGTGGTGAGTGGATTGGTGAAGGACAATCAGACATCAAAAGTTTAGTCAAACAACTAGGTTTAGATCTAGTTCCTTCCAATGTTACGGATCGATTTTCACTCCAAAAATCAAATGCGGATTCATTAAAAATCTCTTCTTCTTCCCTCGAAACCTTGGACAAAGTCATTGAACTTCATAAATCTTTGGGCAACACACAAAAACAAGGATTAGACAAAATCAATTTTTCATCCTATGCCCGTTACCAAGGTTTAACAGAGGAAGAAATTCGTTCTATGAACGAATTATACCGAGTGATCCTCGGCGCTGATCTCAACCAAATATCGAGTGAATCAGTGTTAGATGACCTCTCTGCATTCCAATCCGCTTTGAAACCAAAATTTCAAGTACGAGGTGGGGCAGAACGAATCATAAAAGAACTATCAAATTCTCTAAAAAACCAAGAATTCATTTTAGGAGAAACAGTCACAAAGGTTTCCCAACAAAAAAATCAAGTCACTGTAGAACTATCTTCTGGACGTTCCGTAAAAGGAAGTTTGGTGGTTTGTTCTCTACCTTCTGCTGCCGTTCTTGATATCAAATGGATGCCAGGTTTGCCAAAAGATTTGATTTATTCTGCCCTTAGGATGCAAACCGGAAAAATATCTAAAAATTTAAGTTTGGTCAAATCCAAAGATTCCCTGTCAAAATTCTTTTTATCTACAAACACTGCCGCAGAAACCTTATACGTATCTGAATCTGCCGTTGGAAACAATGTAACAGCAGTTACTTCCATAAGCACGGGAGACAGAGCTTCTTTGTTCGAAAAAGGTAGTGATCGTCAGAAAAAAAATCTAATGACATCTTCCTTGGAAGAAGTAGGTGAATTGGAACTAATCCTTGAATCACCTTTTGTTTTCCATAGTTTCCAAAAAACAACCGGCCGACCAGGATTTGTATCCTTGTTTCCACCGGGAAGTTTTGGAATCAAAGATATTTGGGCCGAACCATTCGAAAGAGTATTTTTTGCAGGAGAACATTTGGCATTCCATACAGGAAGTATGGATTCTGCTGTTGCCTCCGCCATCCAAGCCATCAGCAGAACATAAACTTATGTAGTTTTTAATCCGAAAAGAATCCGTAACGGTTTTATCTTTCGGATTAAAAATTCATACAGAAAAAAACTACCACCTAACACAACCATAATATGGAGTGAAAACTTAACCCATATCCCCCATTCTATATCCCGTATCCAAAATGCATACATAAGAGAGATGGGATGGTGGACTAAATAAATCGGGAGACTGGCCTCAATCAAATAAGATCCCAGTTTACCTTCCCTGTTTCCCAAAATTTGAAATATAAAAACAAGAAAACTAGTCCACAAAAAGGGAGACAAAACCCATAAAAAAATATGGAATCCCCTAACCCAAACATTCACATATTGGAAATAGATCCAAAGTGGATCGTCAATTTCCATATCTTTAAATAACAAATACACAACGATTGCCCAAACAAAAATGGCCAATGTTTTGATTTTAGAATTGTTATCCTTTTGGATTAATATGGTTTTCCAATGATAGGAAAATACACCGATAAGAAAAAAAGAAAACTGGAATATAAATGTAAGTTTAAAGATTCCGTAATAAGATTCCCCTTTAGAAATCTGTGAATGAGAGAAGAAAACAAAAAGAAAACAAAAAGCCAGGAGAAGTAAATATCTGGGAAGTCCTTTGGGAATTTTGGCCCAGAACTTTAGAGTAAAAAAAGACTTTGGTATCAAAGTATAAAGAATGCTAAAACAAAACAAATCGACCAAAAACCAAATATGGGAATGTTGGAAATGATCCTTAGTAAAAAAATAATCGAGGAATGGAAGAAGTTCCAATGTATTAGTTTTTAACCGTTCGGTGAGGTAATACTGGATCGGTGCGAGAAAGATAAGTCCAAAAATTGTAGGAATTAAAACTCTTTTGAATCTTGCTTCCAAATAAAACTTGGTTCCTTTTTTTTCTAAAACCAAAGCGGAAAAAAAACCGGAAATCATATAAAACATGGGCATCCGATAACTATGGATCCAATAACAAAAATAAGAAAGGATATCGCTTCTGTTTGTATCCTGGATGGCATATTTGATTTCCGCCGCATACACAATGGCCGCATGAAACACAATTCCCAGCAAGAGAGCAAAAGATCGCAGATTGTCGAGATAGACTAGTCTTCCCATTCCTCCATCTTTTTCTTGACGAAGAGAAAAAAACAGATTTTTTTAAATCATGACGGAAAGTCCCTCCGATTCATTTTTTTCCGATGTGAGTGATGAAGAAATTGCTCGGGAAAGAAGGAAAGCAAAAGAACTAAAATCAAGTGCCTGGTGGAAAAACAAACGTTCTTCTGGGGTTTGTCATTATTGTGGAAAAAAATTTAAAGTAGAAGAACTTACCATGGACCACCTAATTCCATTGATTCGAGGTGGAAAATCGGTAAAAGCAAACTTAGTTCCTGCCTGCAAAGAATGTAATTTCAAAAAAAAACACAGCCTACCATTTGAGAAGGAGTTCTTTTCCTGATGGACATGAAGGATTTAGGATTTCAAGGAGATGACTTTCTTCCGTCAAGAGTCACAGAAGAAATCGATCTTGTAGATGAAAAGGGAAACAACTACCAATGGGAAGTGTTTTATTCCTTTTCGCAAATGGGAAATGATTATCTTGTATTTCTCCCATCAACAGAGGCTGAATTTCAGTTTGTCAATGTAGAAATTGATGATCCTGATTCCGATGTTCCCGGATACATTGTTATGCGAATTGGACAAGATGAATCCGGGGAAGAAATTTTAGAAGAAATTCTAGATGAAGATGAGTTAGAAGAAATTCGCGAATATGTAGAAGATGAAATTGGGATTGTTGGACAATTTCTCAACCGGGAGGAATGACAAGAGTTTCCCCTTTACTCACTACTTCTGATTTTTGATTGGTCCAAACAATTTTCATTTTCACAGCTTTCAATCTTTCAACTTTTTCCACAACCTCCACAAAACAAGTGATTGTATCTCCAAAATAAACTGGTTTTCGAAACTTAGTTGTAGTTTCTAACGCAACCGTTCCAAGCCCAGGTAGTTTCATCCCAAGTACCGGCGCCAGTAACGAGGCGGCAAGACCTCCATGAGCAATCCTTGTGCCAAAGTTTGTTGTTTTTGCATACTCTTCATCTACATGAAGAGGATTAAAATCACCACTGATCCCTGCAAATAAATACACGTCGGTTTCCGTAATGGTTTTGGTAAAGGATGCAGAATCTCCGATTTGGATTTCTAAAAAACTTTTACCCTTTTGGTACATTTGAATTTTCCTTTAAGATTACTTTTTTAGGTGAAAAGGCAAAGTGGTAGAATACACCTTCATTGGGTTTGGAAGAACATTCTACCTCACGGCCATTCATCTGACTACATAACGAAAAAATAACTGATAAACCAATGGATTCTGCTTTTCGATAGTTCAGCTCGGGAGGAAATCCCACTCCATTGTCCCTGTATTTTAATTCATAATTGAAATTATCTTTAACTAGAAAATCAATTTTGATCAAAGCATCTGGTTTTCCACCGACAAATGCATGCCGAAAACTATTGGTCAACATCTCGGTGATCATAAGTCCCATTGGAATTGCATCTACAATGTTAAACTCCAATTTTTGGATTTGAAGTTCTATATTAATATCAGTCCTCATATACATAAGTTTGATGTTCTCAACAAGACTTGTGATATAATCTACAGAACTTAGACCAGATAAATTTTTACTACTATATAACTTTTCATGAACCAAGGCAATCGCTTTGATTCTTACAATACTCTGTTCCAAAATATCGGC
This sequence comes from Leptospira kanakyensis, assembly GCF_004769235.1. NCBI lineage: Bacteria > Pseudomonadati > Spirochaetota > Leptospiria > Leptospirales > Leptospiraceae > Leptospira > Leptospira kanakyensis. Next base: position 95,514 of record NZ_RQFG01000001.1, read on the forward strand.
CGTTTCAGGTGGAGAGGAATATACCTGAAGTTGCAGGAAGGAAATAACAACTGCTAAGTTATTTTTTACTCTGTGATGGACTTCCGTGAGTAAGGTTTCGTTTTCTTTCAACGAACGTTCCAATTTGGATTGGTTTTCCATATAACTAGTCATATCAGTAATGACAGCAACTGCCTTATTTGCACTACCTTCATTACTTGGTATAAAAAGTCGGTGTTCTAACGCCCAGCTAATGTGACCATCTAACTTTCGAATGCGATACAAAAGCCCTGTATGGTTTTCCCTTAGTTGGTTCATCCAAATATTGGTCATTCGGTCTCTGTCCAGTTCATGGACTCTTTCGATGAGTAGTTGTGGATGAGTGAGAATATCTTTTGTAGGAATGTCAAAAAGTCTGGAAACTTGTTCACTAAGAAAATCAATTTTCCAAGTATCTAAATTGAAAACGATCACTGCGTCTTCAATCCGCTCTAAAATGACTTGGAAAAGTTGATCAGATTCTATTTTTTCAAAGAGTACCCTTTTTTGCCTGCGTAACTCACGAACGAGTAATACAAAAATAATCGCAGCGGAGAGAGTGACAAAACCCCAACCTTTCAGACTTTGGAATTCGCGAATGTCTTCGACGGATGCAAAAATAAGCGAAATTGCATAGTCTGAAAAATAAATCCAGAGATAGCCGAATAACAAATAAAAAAATGCAATTCGGCCAGCTGCTTTCATTGGCTATAAAAGTTCCTGCAGAGTTTGGAATCGTGAATGTACGGTCTCCTCGATAGACTTACCCAACTGAGAATAGTAACCCCACAATAAATCTAACTGGGAGGGAACATAGTTTGAAAGTCGACTGAAAGACATAAGATATTTCCCCACAAGATAATACGAAAGTAACTTTCGATCCATCAATTTTTCATCCAAAGAATAGTATTCTGAAGATTTATGGGTATCGATTTCTGACAAAGAAAGGATCACAAATATGGACAAAACGTCTGCAAAAGCAAATTCTACCGACTGGAGTTTTTTCCGATTCGTTTCTGCATCCATAGAAATGATAATATCAAAAAGTATGTTTTGGATCTGATCCGGAATTCCCGATTCATTGGTAATTTTTGAAAATTCATTTTGAAACTTTTCTTTTCCAGGATACAAAGAGGAAATGATAGAACGTTGGATTTCGCTTGTTCCCCCACCAATGGTTCCGAGTTTTACATCTCTGTAAAATCGTTCCACAGAGTATTCTTTCATATACCCATAGCCACCAAAGAGTTGGACAGAATCTTTCGCAACATCCTCTGCAATTTCAGAAGAAATCAGTTTTCCCAAACTACTTTCCAAGGGAGAAGCGATACCACGATCCTTTCTTTCAGCAACCCAATAAATCAGCCTTCTTGCCGCTTGAATGTATACCCAGTTACGGACAAGGATATCACGCATTCCATAAAAATTAGAAATCGATTTTCCAAATTGAACTCTTTCGTTGGCGTAACGAAGTCCTTTACGAAAACAAAATTCCATAGCACCGGCAAGACCTGCCACAAAAACAGTTCTTTCCCATTCCAAAGTTTCTTTACCAATTCGCATAAAACCTGTATTGATTGGTCCAAGTAAATTTTCTTTAGGGACCACCATATCTTCAAACACAAGTTCAGCGGTCATAGAGGTATGATGGCCTAGTTTTTTTAAAACCTTACTAACTTTAAATCCAGGAGTATTATTTTCTACAATAAAGGCAGAGATGCCCATTGGCCCTCTTCCTTTTTCGGAAGTCCTTGCCATGACAACAAACACTTGTCCTACGGGGCCATTGGTGATGTACATCTTTGTTCCGTTTAACTTCCAACCACCTTCCACTTCTTCTGCCTTTGTCAAAAGTGAAGCAGCATCGGAACCAGACGCAGGTTCTGTCAGTGCAAAACCAGCCATCCATTCGCCTGTGGAAAGTTTAGGAAGGTATTTGGATTTTTGTTCCTTAGTTCCTTGGAAAACAATTGGCATAGTTCCAATCACTAAATGAGCAACCCAGGAGAGTCCCATCCCACCATCTAAAGATCCAGAAGCAAAGGCATCCGTTGCAATAGAACATTGTAAACAACTAGCGCCCTCACCACCATATTCCGAAGGGATCGTAAGTCCAGTAAGGCCTGCCTTACTAAACTCTTTCCACAACTCGTCTGACCAAATTTCTTTTTCATCACGTTCTTCCGCAGTGGGAAACACTTTATCTTCTGAAAATTGAAATACTGTATTGTAAAAACTTCTTTCCTCCTCATTCAGATAGGGATTCAGTTTCGGGTGTATCATTGGTAAATTCCTTCAATTTGTTTTGAAAATACTTCCGAAATGACATTTCGCTTCATTTTCAAAGTTCTTGTCATTTCGACATCGGGATCAAAGGGACGAGATACCACATAAAAATTGTTAGCTGGCACCATTTCGAACCCTTTGAATCCGTTTTCTCTAGATATAATGCGTGAAATCTCTGCTCGGTATAATTCCCGAACTTTCGGATTTGAATTCCATTCACCTGCTTTTTCTTTGGAAATTCCTGGAACTTTTGTTTCCACTGCTTCGAAGTTGGGAACAATCAGAGCACCTAATGTCTTTTTATCATGACCCACTACCATCACCTGGTCAATGAAAGGAGAAGTTAAAAGTTTGTCTTCGATTGGGATGGGTTCCACGTTTTCCCCGCCAATAAGTGCAATGGTATCTTTCGATCTACCAGCAAACACTAGTTCACCTCTGTGAGAAATCATCATCAGATCTCCCGTATCAAAAAAACCGTCCGTATCAAATACAACTTGGTTGAGTTCAGGTCGTTTATAATAACCTTTTAGAATTTGTTTGGATTTGATCCATAAGGTTCCTTTGGCACCAACTTCGGTCACAATCTTTCCCGTATCATCTTTCAATCGAATTTGATACCCGGCTATCGGAATTCCTACAGTTCCTTTGGTTGGTTTGGTGTTGGATCGAATAGACACAACCGCAGATGTTTCTGTCATTCCATACCCTTCTAGAACTTTGAGTCCAATCGCAGATAAAAATCCATCCACTACACTAGGAAGAGCTGAACCTGCAGAAATACAAATTCTGATACGACCACCCAGGGCTTTATGGATCGCAGAAAATATTTTGATACTAATTAGTTTTAATGGAGATAACAAAACTAAAATAAAAAATCCATAAGTTCGTTTGATGAGTGAAACAAAGAAATTTGGTTTTTTGATTTCAAATTCAAATCCAAAAGACATGGCATAGTAATGAGCCCAAGTGGAACCTAGTTTCAAAAAGAAATGGAATAATTTTTCCTTGAACCCTCCTTCTTTTGCAACTTTAGCAATGATTCCATTGTATACCGATTCCCAAATCCTAGGTACAGAAGGAAATATGGTTGGTCGGAAATCTCTTAAATCATCTTTGAGTGATGACATATTGGAGATTAAAAAATCGATTCCAAGAAAAATACCTGCATATTCGATCGCTCTTTCGAAAGCATGCCATGGCGGAAGCAAACTCACTGCATTATCATTTGCATTCATATCCAATCGAGAGATGGTATTTTGAATCGCTGTGATCCATCCTTTTTGGGACAACATCACACCTTTAGGATTTCCCGTGGTTCCCGATGTATAAATCAAAGTGGCGAGGGCATCTGGATCTGTTTGTTCAATCCTTGATTCTAATGTTTGTTTGCCGTTACGACTCCATCTTTCTTTACCTTTGTTCACGAGAGCTAAAATGGAATTTTCACCCTCATACAAATCCCCTTGGTCAGTTTCCAAAATAAAAATTTGTTTTAAATGAGGGAGCTCACTCGACAAATCATCGATCCGTTTTTTATCCTTTGGTTTTTGTACCACGAGGTATTTGGCTTCTGAATGGTTTAAAATATAAAGTATCTCCTCTCGGACAATGTCAGTTCCTCGGGGCACCACTACCGCACCGGAAACCAAAATGGCCATATCGGTGCGAAGCCAGTTGACAGTGGCATCACAGAAAAATCCAATCCGGTCTCCTACCTCGACACCGAGATCAATCAAACCCAGAGTCAAGTGGTCGACAAACTGCTTCAAATCTCCAAAGCTGATCCCAGGAAATTCGGTGGCCGATTTTCGTTTCCGGAAGGAGACTTTGTTTGGAAGGGCGTCGGCGACATGGACGAGGGCTTGGTAAAGGTTATCGTAGTTTTTGATCATAGGTTTTGCCTTTTCGTGGGAAACTTTTACGGAAATGTAGGATGCATAAAAAACCACTGTTCGTTTTTTGCAAGTTTTTTCTTATTTTTGACAAACTTTTAGAAAGGTAGGGCATAATTATGTTCTTTTGGATTCATGATGGGCGTATTTTACCGACAACACCACCCGCCACCTCAGATCGGGTGCATAAAATCCATCCAGGAGGCAAAAGTTCTCCGGTTTCTGGGGAAGGGAGTGAATCCCAAAATGCGCCATCCTCCTCTTTTTTACACCGCTCCCCCGGGGATGTTTACAAAGAAGCAGCGGGACCGACCGAAAAAACGGTCTACTTCCTCCGAGAAATCATGTCACAACCCGCCTACGCCCTACCCTCTACTGAAACCATAGCCAGTTGTTTGGATTTTATGTTAGAAAAAAGGATCCGCCATCTCCCCATCACCGATGGACAGGGAATCCTTGTTGGATTTGTTTCCGACCGGGACATTTTAGAAAAAAGTAAGTCCTATGAAAGAGACTGGCCAGTTTCCGACATAATGACCAAACGAGTATTAGTTGGATCGCCGCAATCAGAAATCAGAGGAGTTACGAAAGTTCTTTTGGAAGAAAGAATTGGATGTATTCCTGTCGTAGATGACGATAATCATCCTATTGGTATCGTCACAAGATCGGATTTACTCCGATTGTTACTCAAGTATCCAAATTTGAATATCATTGTGTAAGGAAATTTATGATCTGGGATTTATTCGTTCTTATCTTTTATTTTGTTATCGTTTTTTATTTTGGATTTCATTTTGCAAAGAACAACCAAAAAGAAGAAGATTTTTACTTAGCGAAAAAAGAAATCCATTGGATTTTTCTATTACTTTCTCTCGTTGCAACGGAAACTTCGAGTTTAACATTTTTAAGTATACCGTCGTTAACTTTCAAAGGAGATTACCGGTTCCTAGAAATTGCTTTTGGATATTTGATCGGAAGGACAGTGGTAGCTTTGTATCTGTTGCCATCCTATTTTTCAGGAAATACAATTTCTGTTTATGAATATATAGGAAACCGATTAGGTAAATCTCCACAAAAAACCATGTCTTTTGTTTTTACCATCTCTCGTTTACTTGGTGATGGGATCAGATTGTATATAAGTTCCTTACCTATTGCCTTTCTTTTAGAAAAGATGGGCCTAAAACTTTCACCGGAAGTTTTAGGAATGATCGCCCTCACAACTCTGAGTATTGTCACCATCATCTATTCTGTGGTGGGAGGATTTCGAGCCATTGTCTTTACGGATGTGCTCCAATGGTTTATCTACATATTAGGTGGGATTTTTGCACTCGGTCTACTGATTTATAAATTAGAAATTCCTATGGGCGAAGGGATCACAAATCTCCAAACTTTAGGAAAATGGAATTTATTTGTATTGGATTACCTTGCCGAAGGTGACAATAGTTATTTTATCGTATTTGCTCTGATAGGTGGAGCCTTTATCTCGATTGGATCTCATGGAACCGATTTAATGTTAGTCCAACGAGTTATTGCCACAAAAAATTTAATTTCTGGCCAAAAGATTTTGATTGGAAGTGGAATCCTTGTTATCTTTCAATTCATACTTTTTCTTCTGATCGGATCTCTTCTTTATCTTTTTTACCAAGGCCAAACCATGGCACCCGACAAAGTATTTAGCCAATTCATTGTGAATGAAGTTCCCTCACCGATTCTCGGAATTCTTGTGGCAGCCATCCTTGCCAGTGCTATGTCCACACTCAGTTCCACCATCAATTCACTTTCCCTCACTTGGGCACGAGATTGGGGAATGGACCAATGGTTTTCTCCGAAAGCCTTGTCCTTGTTTTTCGGAATCACTCTATTTGTTTCCAGCCTCATCCCTTACTTTCTCATCCAAACATGGGAAAAGGGACTTTTAGAAATGGGTCTCACTATTTTTTCCTATACTCTCGGGCCTTCCATTGCCGTTTTCTATTTGGCGAAAGCAAACAAGGACTTACCCGTTTCCGGTAGAGTTTTTTCGGGATTTTTCCTTACGAGCATCCTTAGCACCGTAGCAATTGGGGTGGGATTCAAAATTTCCTTTACCCTTCTCATCCCCATCGGATTTGGAACCCTTGTGTGCCTTGTTCAAATTTCTCGATTCATTTATAAAAAAAATTGACAGGAATTCTTGGTTCAGTTCGTCTAAAAGTTAACAATGAAATTATCTGCTAACATTCAGTTGCTCCTCCTCCTCGAACTAGTATAGATCGAGGGAGACAGCGCTGTGTGACAAAGCCCACTCCCAACCGGGAAGTGGGCTTTTTTTATTTTGGTCCTCCCGGTCGAGAGTTTGAGCGGATACGGAGGAACCATGAAACCAAAACAAATCAAAATCCAAGACGTTACCTTAAGGGACGGAAACCAAGCTTTACGAAAACCATGGACATTGGAGGAAAAAATCGAAGTCTTCGATTTGTTAGTCGCATTGCGTGTCGACGGGATCGAAGTGGGATTTCCCTCTTCCAACGAAACAGAGTTTGTCGCAAGTAAAACCTTAGCGGAACGAGCACCTAAGGGAATGCCCATTGCGGGACTTTCTCGGGCCAACGAAACGGAAATCAGAAAAACCTGGGAAGCCATCCAATTTGCAAAGAATCCTAGAATGCATATTGTCTATCCAGTCAGTGATTTTTCGATCCGTCATGTTTTGAAAATTTCAGAACAAGAAGTCATCCAAAAGATTCATAACTCCGTTTCTTTTGCCAGATCCATTGTAGGACCTGAGGTTGAGATCCAATTTTCTGGCGAACATTTTGGAGATGCCATTGAAAACTTTGCGTTCACCAAAGAAGCATTTTTAGCGGCGATTGAAGCAGGTGCCAATATCATCAACTTACCCAACACAGTCGAAAGATACCGTCCGATGATATTTGTCAATATGGTGAAAGAGATGAAAGATTTTATTGGAGAACGTTCCAAAGTATCTGTCCACACTCATAATGACTTAGGAATGGCTACGGCAACGTCCGTAGAATGTGTGTATGTTGGTGCAGAACAAATTGAAGTGGCGCTCAACGGATTGGGTGAAAGAGCGGGAAACACAAATTTATATGAAACCGTCATCGCATTACACCAAAATGGCGAAAACTTAGGAATCAACTTCGAAAGAATTTATCCAACGGCCAAACGAATTGCAGAGATGACAGGAATTCCGATTGGAGAAAAAACGCCCATCATTGGTGAAGATATTTTTTCACATAGATCAGGGATCCACCAAGATGGAGTTGCCAAGACCATCAAACAATCCAAAGGTGCTTACCGAACTTTTTCTCCTGAATTTGTGGGAAGAAATGATTCCGAAACCATTTCTTTTACGAACCAATCTGGACATAGAGCCATCCAGTTTTTGTTAGAAAAACGAGGGATCGTAATACCTACAGAAGAAATCCACCGTTTGTTTGAAATAGCCAAAACTATCTCCTCAAAAGAAAACAATCGAGAAATCACCGAAGCAGAGTTAGTGGATTTAGCGAGCAGTATGACAGTTTCCCTCTGAACAAGAGGGAGTTTCGTCCAGAGAATCTCTGGGGTAAATCCTACTGAATCATTGACAAATCTTTGTCAATCTGCCATAATTTTGTTTGGTTTTTCCGGAGGTATTATGGCAGACACTCTCATCAAACAGGCAAGAATTTTTGATGGAAGTACAAATCCATCTTTTGTGGGTGATGTGCGAATCAAAGACGGTAAGGTTCAAACCGTTTCAAAAACAGAATTAAATCCAAATTCTGGAGAAACTGTGATCGATGCCAAAGGACTTTGGCTTACACCAGGGTTTATAGACTTTCATACTCATTATGACGCAGAGATTGAAATGGCACCGGATCTTTCTGAATCGGTACGCCATGGTGTCACAACCATTTCTCTCGGAAGTTGTTCTCTCAGTTTGGCTGTGGGTGATCCGACAGACCTTGCTGATATGTTCAGCCGAGTGGAAGCCATTCCCCGAAAGAATGTTTTATCCATTTTAGAAAGTAAAAAAAATTGGAACTCCGCCTCCGAATATAAAAAACACTTAAATGCAATGCCTCTCGGTCCCAATGTCACGTCCTTTGCGGGACACTCGGCTATCCGTGCCCATGTGATGGGTCTCGAACGTTCCTTAACAAAAGGAGAAAACCCCACAAAACAAGAGTTAGAGAAAATGAACCAACACCTAGAAGAAGCACTAGATGCTGGTTTTATGGGTTTATCGATTAATACCTTAGTATGGGATAAAATGGATGGGTCTAGATTTAGATCAAGACCACTCCCTTCTACTTACGCCAATTGGAGCGAATACGAATACCTAAACAAAACCTTAAGAAAAAGAGGAAAAATTTTCCAAGGGGTTCCGAACGTTTCTACAAAAATCAACGTGTTAATGTTTTTAAAAGAAGCATTTGGTATTTTTCGTAAACCTCTAAAAACAACTGTGATCTCACTTATGGATGTGAAGTTTGATCCAGGTTTGTATAAACTTCTTAATATCATTGGTAGAATCACAAATACAATCTTTCGATCTGATTTTAAATTTCAGGCACTTCCGGAACCATTTGATTTGTATGCTGATGGAATGGATGTGGTTGTCTTTGAAGAATTTGCAGCCGGTGCCAAAGCCAATCATATTGAAGATGAGTTAGAAAGAAAACAACTGATGAAAGATCCAACTTACCGGTCGTGGTTCAAACGCCAATGGACAAATTGGTTTTTACCTCGTGTTTTTCATAGGAACTTCAAAGAAACAAAAATTGTGGATGCTCCAGACAAATCATTGATTGGAAAATCAATTGATGATGTTGCCAAAGAAAAAGGTGTACATTCCGTAACTGCATTTTTAGATCTTGTATCCGAACATGGAAACAAAGTGCGTTGGTACACTGTAATGGCCAACCATAGAAAAGAGCCGTTACAAAAAATAGTTTCTTATCCAGACATCCTTATCGGTTTTTCTGATGCCGGCGCTCACTTACGTGGTATGGCACATTATAACTTTCCCCTTCGTATGTTAAAACTTGTACGCGATGCGGAACTAGAGAAAAAACCGTTTATGACAATGGAAAGAGCAGTACACCGTCTAACAGGAGAGATTGGAGATTGGTTTGGAATTGATGCCGGTTATATCAAAGAAGGAAAAAGAGCAGACCTTGTCCTTATTGATCCTACAAAATTAGATGATTCCCTTGCAAAGGATGTGGAAGCACCTATGCCATTTATGGAAGATTTCAAACGTTGGGTTCGCCGTAACGATGACACTGTAAAAAAAGTTTTTATCAATGGAAAACTAGCAGTCGATCAGGGAAAACCAGTATCGGGACTCGGAAAAGAAAAAGGATACGGTAGTTTTCTCGCCTCCACCATCGGTAGATAAAAATATTTCCTGTCGGATGCCTTTACGAAATTCGTCTAAGTATCCGACATGGAAATTTCTAAAAAATTAATCACATCCGTAATTTTCCTCGGCCTAACCTTTAGTTTTACCCAGTGTTCCTCTGCCAAAGGAATGAAAAGAGAAAGTCAGAAAAATTTCTCTTACGATGAAGCTGAGGGTTATGCACCTTCTGTTGCTGCAGCACCCAAGGCTGCCCCATCAGGAGAAATCTCACAAAATACAACAAAACCATTAAAACGAATGATGGTGTATTCTGTGAATGTGAATTTGCAGTCAAAAGAAATTGAAGCCAAGGTTACAGAAGTAATCAAACTTGCCGAGTCGTTCGGAGGTTATGCGCTCCAATACAGTTCGAACGGGAGTGTTAACTTAAAAATCCCTGCAGAAAAACTAAAACAGTTTTTATTTACCTTACGAAACCAATCCCAGAATTATTCGGAAGAAGTCTCCGCACAAGATGTAACGGAAGATTATACGGATACAGAAATCCGTATGGAAAATGCTCTTAAAATGCGAATTCGGCTTTTAGAAATTTTAAAAACAGCAAAAACTTTGGAAGAAACTTTAAAAGTAGAAGCCGAGTTAAATAAAATTTCTGAATCCATCGAGAGATTTGAAGGAAGATTAAAATATCTTTCGAGTGCAATCCAACTATCTTCTGTTCATGTACAAGTTCGTCAAAAATGGGAACCTGTTGTCCAAAAAGAATACAAACCAGGACCGCTTGGGTACCCTTTTTATTATCTCTACATTGGTTTAGGAAAAGTGAAAGATGGAGTCCTTTGGCTTTTTGTCCAAGAAATCCCCAAGGAAAAAACAGAAATTCCGGACTAAGAAATTTAGTTTAACTAACCTAGTTTTGATTAAACTGGGTTAGTGCAGCCGAAACCACGGACAGAATGTATCATAAATTAATTTTTAATGATACGTTCTGCGGATACAATCATCTGTGATTTCATTCTTTCAATGACCTTACGATCTTTGGTTAAAGCATACAACCGGAGTCCGCCCAGATAACTCATATACAACTCATAACTGAGAGCCCGTACTTGATCAGAACGTAAACTAGGAGCAAAGTTTAAAATACAAGTTTCTACAGTTTCCAGAACATGATGGACGGCTTTATTTCTGTACGAATCAAATTGGCTCAAATGAGAAATTTCACCAGAAAATAAGGCAATGGGGCAATCCTTTCTAGAAGTATTCCTTTGGTTCCGAACAATGAAGTTGACCCACTTTTCAATGAAGTCGGACATATCACTCGCCTTGGCAAGTACCTTCAACATCACAACACGTTGTTGTTCGGAAAGATAATTTAGATATTCGAAACCGATATCGTCTTTTGAAGGAAAATGGTCGTAGAGAGTTTTTTTATAGGCGCCAGCCTTTTCTAAGATCTCGGCAATGCCCGTTGCTTGGAAACCTTTTTCCCGAAACAAAGCGAAGGAACTTTCTAAGATTTTTTGTTTGGGTTTCAAAATAGACACACTCCCGAAATTTCCTTTTATAAAAAATTAATTAGAATCATTTTTAGGATAAGAAAGGACTACATTTCCATTTTTATCTTTGATGAAAGAACGCCAAACCAATTTTCCTTCTAACATTTGGATCTCCAAGGTTCCGTAGTTTTCCTCTCGAAATGCAGAACCAAGTTTGTATTCAGAATCATATTCTAATTGTAAAAAAGGCAAAGGTAAATTTAAAGAACTCGAAGTCATTTCAACATATTTGCGAGTTTCCGAAAATGGATATTCGTATATTTCCGCGATGTGGCGATCCCCAGAAAGAATCACCAAATCAGAAGTTTTGGCAGAATTCAAAACTTGAAATAACCTTTCCCTTTCTTTTGGGAAGTTTCCCCATTTCTCAAACGGTTGTTCGGTGGGAATTACTTGAACACTAGAAACAAAAATTAGTAAATCGGAAGGTAAATTCAATTCCTCCTCTAACCATTTCCATTGGTCTTCTCCAAGCATAGTCGCATCTTCGTTAGATGTTGGGCCGTATTGGCTTTTTCCCGTAAAATAAGACCAAAACTTTCGTTTTAAAGGTGATCGAAAAAACCGAGTGTCAGGAATCACAACGTGAATTTTTTTCTTTTTGAATTCTAAAAAGTAAGAATGAAAAATCCCCTTTCCTTCTTTGGTTCCAAACTTCCTACCCTTTGGCATCAGAGAACCCAGATGTTTGATAAAAACTTCCCGACTTTTTTCCTTATCTTCAAACTCAGCACCACTGTCATTGATTCCATAATCATGGTCATCCCAAGTGGCTAGAATTTTAGATTCAGAACGGATGGCTTTCCATTCTGGTCGAGAGAATTGTTTCTTGTAAGCAGGGATTTTTTCTTCGGCGACCAAATGATCCAAATAGATATTATCACCTAACAGAAGGATGAGATCGAAAGATTCTTTTTTCCACTGATTTAAAACTGGGCTTTCTTTGTCCTGATGCAAACATGATCCGAACCCAATCCGTAAACGATTAGAATCCTTACCCAAAACTGGCAATGGATTTAAGAAAAAAGAAATGATAGAGGCAAAAAACAAAATGAAAGCGAACGGTTGTTTCATAAAGAATCCAGAAGTTTTCAGGAAAGATTCTTAAAATTTTTCCTAATTTTACTTATCTCGTCAACCGGAAATCTCCTAACGACCTACTCTATAAAAACCATAATTCGATGGGCGGTAAGGGTAGCCGATGTTGTGTTGCCTGACATCCGAACTATAAAAATCTTTTCGGTAATAAAAAGGGGAAAATCGGGAAGGACCCCTTCTATGAAAAGCACTGGAAAATAATATAAAACTTTGATAGTATTCGTTGTTTACATGTAAGGCATAGTTATAACCTGCAATGGGCCATTCAGTCTCAAAAAAATCTCCAGTCACCATGACCTCCGTTTCTTGATACATATCTCTCGCTGACCTTCTATCCCCAATCGCACAAGGTTCCATCCGACTCGGCACCGGTCCTTCCATAAGAACCAAACACTCCGAATTATATCCATATTTTTCAGCGTATGCCAATTGGCCATGGGGCCTTTTGTCTATGGTTACATAAAATCCTTTTAAATAGGTCTTTTTATCCACAGCCGTACATTGTAACAAAACTAACATGACACTCAAAACAAGTTTCATGTTTTCATTTTAATCAAAATCTAACAGATATGCGATGGGAGGTTTCCGCAATTGCGGAAATTACCTAAAACAAAAGGAACCGATCCTCATCCAAAACAAAGATACAGCTCCCATCGGTAAAAATAAGTTATAGTTTTTTTACATTCAATCGGTAAGCACTGATATGTGAAGAAACCGCCAAACCTGAACACTTGTAATTGTTAGGATCCGCTAACCCGGAAGACTGAATGGTATATATTTTTCCCGTTTCTAAAGTCATCTGTTTGTTCATGCCTCCTGAGGAAGAATAAAGTTCCGTATTCCCATCCTTGAAGGCCACGATAAAATCAAACTGCTTCGAATTACAGTTATTAGATGTTAAGGTTTGCCTTCCCGAATTCCCTGAAACTTCGTAAGAGCCACTCGTTTTAACAGAAAAAGAACCACTGGCCGCAACCACACTACAAATAGAAATGGAACCTTCACCAAGTTCAAAGGGAGTATTCGCATTCTCATTTGTCAGGAACTGACATGTAGGTGCCGTTAGGGCGGCAAGAACTAAGGCATCCGCCATTTTATCCCCGGTGAGTTTCAACCCAGAAATGAGATCCTCTTCTTTCTCTTTTGCACAACTCCACATAAAGATGGAAAGAACAAAAATCCAAATTAACTTATTCAACATTGGTAACCTACTGATCGTTTTTTGTAGTAGGTTACCAAATCATTTGTCTGGTTCCATTTTATGAAAATTTTGGGCGCCTCGAAACGACCGCGCTTTCCGCTACAATCTTTTGCTTAAGCAAAAGGATTTTCGCTCCAATCGCTGGCGCATGGATTCATTCTGTAAACCCACATTCTAAATCCATCTCACAAGCAAATTGGTTCGTATAACAAATATTTGAATTCGAACACCTATAGGGGGAAGGGCCTCTGCAAGTTGACGTTTCGACAAAGGCACGGCAGGTTCTGTTTAATTTTTCTTCTTCTGTCAGAACAATCATCTTTACCTGAGATTGGAGCTTTAATGTTGGATTAGATTTTAACTCCGCACGAATCGGATAAAATCGATATTCATTTCCTGTTGTTTCCGTAGGAATTCCTTTGATTTCTCCAGAATTTTTATCCAAGTAAATTCCTTCAGGAAAATTTGATTCGGAAACAAATTCAACTTCTCCCAAGGATTTTAAAACCTTCAATGAATTTTCTGAAAAATTGGGAGCCACTGGTGTGATGGACATTCCTAACAGAAATGACAAGGACCTAGGCATATAACGAAAGGTACCGAGACAGGGAATGGATATTTGTTGGTTTCCTGATTGGCTCCCCGATGGAACAATCTGAAACGGTTTGTCGGAACAAAAAGTCACATACACTGTAATTTTAGTATTTGTCACTTCTGTAAATTTTAATAATTTGAAAATCCATTCACCAAACATTTGTTTTGCTGTGACGTTTTCTAAATTTTTACCTTCAATGGTAAAACTAGAATTTTCCATTACCACACTTGGGGAAACCGAATCAACGGAATATAAACTCGCTGGCTTTAATCCAGGTTCCTCCACTGTTGTCTGGCTTTCAACGGCCGGCGAAATCAGACCAAGTAAACTCACCATCCACGATCCATCTGAGTTTGGATCTTTGGCCGAACAACTATGCAAAATAAGAAAAGATGTAACGAACAAACCAATCTTATAAGATAGAAAGAGAATTATTTTTTTTGTCATCTTGACCACCTCTACAAGAGAGAGGGGTCGAAAATGATAGGTCTTGGTTTTAAAACTTAAAGTTTTATTTTATGTAGAGGGAATCAATTACAATCAGCAGTCATTACCGCGGAAGATCCAGTAGTTTCAGAAGATAACGCCACAAAACGATTGTTTCCGAAAGTAACGGCTCTCCATGTTTTTTCCGCTGGGGCAACTTGCCCTTTCCAAGTAATTCCATCTTCTGATGTCATAATCCGATTGGTTCCATTTAGAGACACAGCCACGAACAGTCCATTCCCATAAGTAACGGAATACCAATTATTACCTTCAGCAGGAGTTCGTCTCGTCCAAGTGATTCCATCAGGAGAGGTCATCACCCGATTAGTTCCTGCTGTTGAGGCAACTGCCACAAATTGGCCGTTGCCATATACAACTGAGTTCCAAGAAATATTTTCAACATCCGCACGGGCAGTCCAAGTAATTCCATCCAGAGAGGTCATCACTTTCCCCGTAGTCGTTGACAATGCCACAAAAGTTCCATTGCCATAAGAGACTGTTGGGAAAGTTGAAGCAGTTGGTACAGGACGTGTCGTCCAAGTGATTCCATTAGGAGAAGACATTATTGGATCCGCAGAAGAACCCGAACCTGCAACAAACATTCCATTACCAAATGTAATGCTAAACCAAGTACGATATACAGAAGCAGATCTAGTCGTCCAGGTGATACCATCGGGAGAGTTCATTACCTGATCGGTTGATGAAGGAGAAACAGTCACAAAAAGACCGTTTCCATAGGTAATAGAAGCAAGAGATCCAGGAACCGAGACATTACTTGCCGTCCAAGTGATCCCGTCTGGAGAACTCATCGCTTGATTGGTTCCAGAATTAGCTATTGCCACAAAACGGTTGCTCCCGTAAGTTACGGATATCCATGGGTTTGCTTCCGGAGTGGTTCGGATGATCCAATTCAGTGTTTTATTTTGACAAGCTAAGTTTTCTCCAGAGTTATTTGCCGCTGCCCCGAGCAAAAGCAAAGAAAGCGAATCATTATTGTCTGACTTCGGTTCACAGCCAATTGCGGAAAAAATAAACAAAACTGATAAAAGAACAGATAAGGAAAATTTTCTCATTTAAGAACACCAATATGAAATTTAACGTTCATTATTTGAATATTCTAATGCAGTGTCAAATCGCAAATTTCCATTTAACATAAATTAGGAAAAATGGGGAAGATTCATTTTTTACTACAAATGTTTGTCTGTTTTGTCTAAAATTTTGCTACAGATGGCTAAAAAGGCGGGGCTCCCACCTCCTTAACCATTGCCTCAAATAAACGAACCGGTGTTTTCTTACATGATTTGGATTAGAATCATTCCGATTGGATGAATTTTTTCCACCAACGTTCCATTAGGTTGGGTTCACGAATTTTGACAATTTGCCCAAACTTGGGTGTGAGAAGATCAATCTTATAAATCTCTGCTTGTTTCTCTAGAGATTCGGCAGGTTCGTACCAACTGTGTAAGGACAAATCGAACATCCCCCAGTGAACAGGAACCAGTCTTTTGCCTTTTAAATCCAAATGTGCTTTTGCCGTTTGTTCAGGTAAAACATGCACCGCCTCCCACATCGGATTGTATTGACCGTTTTCAATAAAGGTCAGATCAAAGGGGCCAAATTTATCACCAATGTCTTTGAAGTGTACATCATAACCTGAGTCACCGCTGAAATAAAATTTTTCTTTTTCTCCCATCACTGTCCAAGAAGACCAAAGGGTTTTATTTCCATTTGTCCCACTCCTTCCCGAAAAATGTTGTGCAGGTGTACAAACGATTTTGATTTTTCCTAAATCCAAAGTTTGCCACCAATCAAGTTCCGTTAGACGATCTTCCGGAACACCCCATGCTTTTATATGAGAAGTGACACCTAGTGGGGTGATGAACTTTGTATTTTTTGTTTTAAAAAATTCAATGGTTTGCATATCAAGATGGTCGTAATGATCGTGAGAAATGATGATATAATCAATTGTTGGTAATTCTTCCAACTTCACGACGGCATCCTGAAATCGTTTCACCATAAAACTAAAAGGGGCTGCGGATCCAGAAAACACCGGATCAAAAAATAAAATTTTACCTTCAATGTTCACAAGGAACGTGGAATGTCCAAACCAAATGAATTTAATACTTTCATCTGGTTTCAAAAACTCTGCAAAATCTGGTTTTTCTTCTGGCAACTGCACATCGGGCCTTTGGTGTTGATCCCCTCCAAACAGAAACTTAAAAAGAAGCGAAACAAAGTTTTGATTTTCCCGCATTTTCTCAATCACATCAGGCCGGCGATTGACAAACTGATCCCTATCCTTATCAAAATGCGTAGATGTTTTGATTTTTTCATAATGATCCCCATCCGGATCTTTGCCGAAGGCTCGGCAATGGAATTGTGTGACGACAAAAAATAATAATAAAATAAATGTAAATTTCTTCAAAACGTTCCTACCTCTAAGTGTAACTTTCTTTAGACTGATCTCATAGGATCATATAAAGGGAATCCAACTTTTTAGAAAGGGCAGAACCTTTTTCCGGTTGCATTCACCCTCCCATCCACTAGGTTGAAAAAAGGATTCGATATGCTCAAATATCTCGCATTTTTTCTTCTGTTCTTTTTTTTCTTTTCCTGTAATTCAAAACCTGAAGAAAATCGACCGCGGATCGCCAGTTTCCATGCCATTCAAGATGGGGAGATCATCAAAAAATCGGAAGGGGAATTACCTTCCACAATTTCACTTGCAAATGCCGAATATCGCAACTTAGGTGCCGGCCTTTCCGTTCCAGTTCGAATTTCCGTTGTTTGTGTTTCTTCAAAGGAAGCAAACTTTTCCTATCATTTTGAAACGGAAGAACAATCAATCATCTACTCTGATTACCTCAAAAGTAAAGCGGCTCTCTATGGGGCTAAAAAATCCTATTCGCGTTTGAAGTATCTGGTAGAGAACCAAGCAGCAGCCGGTAAAGAACTAAATGATGCCCAAGTCCAATTGCAACAAATGGCGGCATCGATGGAAGAAAATCTAAATCGATTACGAATGCAAGGAATACCAATTGAAAAATTATCCAAACTGAAACCAGGAAATATTTTGATTGTAGGAGATATTCCTGAGACAAAATTAAACCGAGTCAAACTACAATCCAGACTATATATTAAATTTTCTGCATTCCCTGGAGATAGATTCGAAACTCGGATTGATTCCATTTCCGATGTGATTGATCCTGTCAGCCGAACCGTCAAAGTCATCATCATCACAAAAAATACGGACAACCAATTCAAACCAGGAATGTTTGGAACGGGCCAGGTTGAGTTAGAAAATATTGAAGCACTTTCTGTTCCTAATGAAGCAATTATTTTAATTGGTGATACCAGTTATATTTTCAAACAAATTGACTCCTCTAGTTTCCAAAGGATCCAAGTGGAAACGGGAATCGAAACAGAAGAATACACCCAAATTTTATCTGGACTTAAAATGAATGACCGAGTGGTTTCCCATGGATCAACATTATTAAAAGGACTTAGTTTCGGTTACTAATGGGTTTCATTAATTTTTCACTTAAGAATTCACCAATCGTATTATTTGGATTTATAATGATTTGTGTTTTTGGAATTTATTCCGTCACCCATCTCAAGATAGATGCGTATCCGGATGTTTCCGATACAGAAGTCATAGTCATTACTAAATTTGATGGTCGCGCCTCTTCTGAAGTTGAAAAGTTAGTTTCCATTCCCTTGGAACGTGCGTTAACCGGTATTCCAGGGCTTACAACGACTCGCTCTCAAAGTATTTTTGGTCTTTCCGTGATTCGTTTGACGTTTAAAGATCATACCGATGAGTATTTTGCAAGGAACCAAGTAAACGAAAGATTAAAATCCATTCAATTACCAGAAGGTACCGAAGTTCCCGAATTAGGCCCCTTAACTTCTCCTGTGGGAGAAATCCTTCGGTATGCTGTTGAAGGTGATGGAATGCCAACGATGGAACTTAGGAGTATTCAAGATTGGGAACTTGCTCCCCGCATCCAACAAATCCAAGGTGTTGCCGACGTCATTACCTTTGGTGGTGATATCAAAGAATACCAAATTGAAATCAATCCAATCAACCAAGACAAATACAATGTTTTTCTAAGAGACTTGGTATTTGCGATCGAAGAAAACAATGCCAATACAGGTGGTAATATTTTCAAACATGGAAACCAGGCCATTCCCGTAAGAGCCTTAGGTGCCATTGAAAACGAAAAAGACATCGAAAACATCATTGTTACGGAAAAAAAAGATGTTCCAATCTATGTAAAAGACATTGGAAAAGTAAGAGTCATTCCCCATCCACCGAAAGGAATCCTTGGTTATCGTTTGAAATCGGGGAAAGAAGTTAATTCTGGTGTGCAAGGCATCATCATGATGCGAAAGGGAGAAAACCCATCGGAGGTTCTCAAACTCGTAAAAGAAAAAATAAAAAGTTTGGAAGGTTTTTTAAAGAACAAAGGAATCAGAATTAGGATTTTATATGATCGAGAAGAGCTTGTATCAAATACACTAAAAACTGTGGTTCGCACCATGACGGAAGGAATCACAATCGTAATGATTGTCCTTATTTTTCTTTTAGGAAATTATAGGGTGGCACTGGCAGTTGCCCTTACGATTCCATTTTCTTTATTATTTTCTTTTTGCCTAATGCATTTGATAGAAATCCCGGCAAACTTACTTTCATTAGGTGCCATTGACTTTGGTATTATCGTTGATAGTTCGATTGTCATCATCGAAGGGATCATAGCCACCATAACGATTTCTTCATTAACCAAAAAAAAATCTTCTCTCAATGAGCTCATCCTTCGTTCCTCTGGCCATACGGAAAAAGAAGTCTTTTTTTCTATTGCCGTTATTCTTTGTGCTTATCTTCCCATCTTTTTATTCGAACGTGTGGAGGGTAAACTAT
Source organism: Leptospira kanakyensis (assembly GCF_004769235.1). Lineage (NCBI taxonomy): Bacteria > Pseudomonadati > Spirochaetota > Leptospiria > Leptospirales > Leptospiraceae > Leptospira > Leptospira kanakyensis. The sequence continues at coordinate 114,926 of NZ_RQFG01000001.1, forward strand.
TCAAACCAATGGCATTTGGATTGGCCTTTACCTTAATTGGAGCCTTACTTTTTTCATTAACTGTTTTACCGGTTATTTTTTCTCGTTTTTTCCAAGAAGAACACCGCCGCCAAACAAAAGAATTTTTTATTCTAACACATGCTAGATCCTATTTTATAGATTTTCTTCATTCCTTTTTAGAACACTCTCAGAAAATAATTTCTAGAATCTATATCGTAGTCATAGTACTATTATGTTTTATATTTTGGGGTCTGGGAACAGAATTTTTACCTGAGTTGGATGAAGGAGCCATCAACTTTCGATGTAAACTTCCCACAGGAATTCATTTAGACAGAACGGCCAACGTTGCCAATTTATTAAGAGAAGTTGTAGGAGAATTTCCGGAAGCAAAAGTAATCATCACTCAATCGGGTAGAAACGATGATGGTACAGATCCGTTTGGCCCCAATCGAATTGAGGGACTCATTACTCTAGAAGATTATTCAAAATGGAAAACTGTACATTCCAAATCGGAGTTACTTGAACTTTTAAAAGGAAAATTCGAACGAGCGGTTCCAGGAGCCAAATTTAGTTTTTCACAACCAATCCTTGACAATGTGGCCGAAGCAGTAACGGGATCTGCTGCCGATTTATCCATTCAATTGTCAGGCCGAGATGTTTCTGTCCTCTGGCAAAAGGCTACTGAAATAGAATCCGCTTTGGAAAAAGTACACGGTGTATCTGCGATTGGAATCGAACAAGAAGGACCAAATACAGAACTTGTGATCTCCATCGATAGAGAGGCCGCTGCCAGAGCTGGGATTAATTTTTCTGACATTCAGGATATAACTGAAATTGCTATTGGTGGTAAAGAAATCAGTAAATTATATTTAGACAATCATATATACAATATTACAGTAAGATACCCAGAAGAGTATCGAACTTCTGTTAACTCCATTGGAAACATAAATATCAAAAGTAAATACGAAAGCAAATACCCATTGTCATCTGTTGCAAAGTTAGAACTAAAAGAGATGCCTGCCAAAATTGCGAGGAAAAACGGAACAAGAATGGTTTCTGTTTGGATCAATATTGAAGGAAGAGACCAAGGCGGATTTGTAAACGAAGCAAAAAAAATCGTAGAGAATCAAATCAAACTACCAACTGATGTAGAAATCCAATGGGGAGGGCAATTTGAAAACCTAACAAGAGCAAGTAAACGTTTAATGGTAGCAGTTCCACTCACTTTTGCCATTATTCTTTTTATACTCTACCTTATGTTTCATAATATTTCCGATAGTTTACTCGTAATGTCGAGTATTCCTGTCGCAGCACTCGGCGGATTGTCCTTTTTATTTATTAGAGGGATGCATTTCAACGTTTCCTCAGGAGTGGGACTTATTTCTCTTTTTGGTATTTCCATTATGGGAGGGGTTCTATTTGTTTCTAACTTCAACCACGAAAAAGAAAATAGGCCAATCAAAGATAAGGAAACTCTCAAGGAACTACTTTTGCATGTTTCTGAAATTCAATTTCGTCCCAGATTTTTAACCTTAACAACAGCCATCATTGGACTACTTCCTGCAATGCTTACAAATGAAATTGGTTCTGATATCCAGAGACCAATGGCAACTGTCATCGTAGGTGGATTGTTATTTACCCTGATCATTGGTAATTTCACAATCCCTCTACTCTGTTACTTAAATGAACAAAGAAAACTACGTAATGAAAAGATCTAAACACAAATCTAATCTTACTTTAGTATGGTTTTTCTTTGTCTGCATTTCTGTTGTTTTGCCCGTTTCATCAAAAGAAAAAACTAAAAAAGAATTTAGTTTTGACCAAGCCATTCAATTTGCTTTGAAGAACAACAAACAAGTGGCAATTGCTAAATACGAAATTGAGTTTAGCAAAGCGGATCGAATCACCGCGGGCCTTCGCCCGAATCCATTTTTAAACATAGTGGCCGATGTTTTACCTTTTAATCCAAACTCAAAACAATTTGATCCGAATAGAAACCAATACGGAGTTAGTCTAGGTTTTGTATACGAAACAGAAAACAAAAGAGAAGAAAGGATCAACGTTGCGAACAAAAAACTAAAGATGGAAGAATTAATTTTTCTAGAATCACTTAGAAAAACATCATTAGGAACAGGAAATTTATTCATCGCAACACTTGCCGCAAGAGAACGATATTTGTTAGCAGAAGAAAATTATAAAAACCTGGTCAATATCGTTGAAATCAATAAAATTAGATTCAAAAAAGAAGATATATCCAAATTAGAATTATTACGTTCGGAAGTGGCACAAGACCAGTATGCAGTGGCAAAAGTATCTGCCCAAGTTGATTACCTAAAATTAAAAAATGAACTCATTGTTGTTTTGGGATTAAATCCAGCAGATATTGACATTGTCCTTTCGGGGAATTTGGACTCACTTAAATTATTCCCGTTAATCGATTCTGAAAAATTATTAAAATTAGCAACATTAGGAAGGCCTGATTATTTGGCTTTGGTCAATGCGGAAGATGTGGCCTTGGCCAATTTCAAATTACAGAAAGCAAACGCAGTTCCTAATGTTAATATTCTTTTCGACTCGCTTGTCCAACAAAACCAATATATGTACGGAATGTCCGTCAATATGGAACTACCAGTTTTTTCAAGAAACCAAGGTGAGATAGCCAAAAGCCAATCAACAAGAGACCAAGCGGCACTCTTCCGAGAAGAGTTGTATTTAAACTTAGCAAAAGAAATGGCGATTACCGAAGAAGAATTAAAAGTCAGATTTGAAGCTTTAGAGCAGATGCGCCAGATTTCTTTATTAAAATCACAACAAGCTGTAAAAATTGTAGAGTTAGCCTATAAAGGTGGTGGTTCTACCTTACTTGAGTTTTTAGATACAACAAGATCTTACAATGAAACAAGGCTTAAATACATTGATGCCTTAGTGGAATATGAAAGAGCTTTGTTGAATTTAAAATACATTGCTGGTTTTGATTATGAACAAAGCTGAATTGAACTTTCGAATCAATTACGAGCATTCATGTTTATTTCTTTCAAAATTTCAAAGCGAAGGGTTGTAAACTCGGTATGGAAATCTTTTCGATTTCTTTCCACCATTGCCTCTTTATGTTCTAATCCATCTTTTTCAGAATCCATTCCATGAACCATGTCGATCATATCCTTTTCCGAATTCCAAATGCTGAAGGTTAAAAAATTACGAAAAGGACGAAAGGCAGCAAATGCGATTTTTTTTCCAGGATGATCCCTTACCTGTTTCTCCACAGGTTTTCCCCATTTCGTAAATCGAAAAAGTTGTGAAATTTTCAATCGTGCCAGAGTGATGGCGATCACTGGTTTTGCTAAGTCCACATTCTTTGGATAGAGAGTTGCGGAATCTAATTCTTTGATTTTCCCCCATCGCCGATACAATCGCAATCGAATCTGCCACCCAAAGCGCATGGGATCCCTTGGAGATAAATTTAAAAACAAATCCAAATCCTCTTCGGATTTCCAAAAAGCTACCAACACAACCCGCGAAAAAAAATAACGATTTTTTGATAAAATCGATTCACCTAATTGCATAGGAAGCAATGTTTCCGCATGGATGAGGCCTTTTACTTTCTTTCGTTTTAGATAAAAAAATAAATAGTATGGCAGTTTATAAAATGGCAATTCAAACTGATGGAAACTAAAAATTTCTTGTGTATGAAATTGTATCTCTGACATTTTTACTCTACGTTATGTATGAAAATTTTTTATTACTCGGTATCCTTTGTTTTGGATATCTAATTGCACCATTTTTTACCAATCGATTCTTCTTAAATCAATCAAAAGTATATACACGTTTTCACTTAATTTCCATTACTCTTTTGATTTTGGCAATCTACTTTAGAATTCCGAAGTTATCCTTTGTATGGATTCTTTTTTCTGGATTTGGAATGATTTTGTTCTATAAAATCCATCGAAATGTTTTATTTCAGTTTAATACCTGGATCAAATTTTTCCCTTTAGGATTTAGTTCCATTTCCTCAGTTTGGTTCTTTTGTGGAACTAACGAATGCAGCTTACTTGGTTACAACACAACCTGGAGTTATTATGCGGCCATTCATAGTTGTTACATTGGTTGGTTATTTTTATCGGGAGTTATTTTTCTTTTTGCAAAAAACCAAGAACAAAAAACAGGAAATTTTCTTATATTAACAATTGTTATCTTATTTTTAATGATTGCTTTCGGAATCTACGGAAACCCTAATCTAAAGAAATTCGGTGTGATCGGATATTTGTTTCTATTACCTTTTTCACTGATTCATTCAAATATATTATTCCAAAATCAAAATTCCATTTCGAGAATTTTGGCTAGATCTAGTCTTTTTTTCCTTTGTTTAACCCTGTTACTCGCCACTTTGAATGAATTTTATATTGGATTTCCCAAATATATTTTAGGATATCCTTTGATGGTGGTGTTTCATGGAAGTATTAACGCATTCATAGTGATCCCTTGTTTTTTGGGATCCATTGCTTTTGCATCATTTAAAATTCAAAACTAGATTTTCACTTGAATCGGTGGTTGAATATTCGCTAAGAAATATCAAAAATCATATTTTTCAATCAACACTTGATCCTTAAAATAATATGCTTCATAGGACTGAGAACCGATGGCATAAACCACTTCAACTACAATTTGATCCGCTTCCGGATGACGACTTTTTATCAATTGTTGGTTTTCCTCTGTTAATTCCGAAATCGGAATTACTTGTTCGAATTCAAAGCCTTCATCATAACTTAATTCAAATGCATACTCTCCATTGAGCCATTTCAATTTAGTTTCGATACCGTTCTCTTTCGAACTGGCGAGAAGTTCTCCCCCATTTTGTACCACAAGATGGGAACCAGAATCACCAAGCATAAAAAAACCAGATACAAACATGGCGCAGTAACCTATTTTTTTGAAAAACAGATCACTCAACCTAGGCAACACCCATTTCATAAACCAAGTAGACAACAAGGCAGAAACTGCAATGGAAAATCCAACAGAGATGACTTTCATTGAAATCAATCCGAACAAAGTATAAAGCACAATCTTGATTAAATGTAGAATCACTTCGTTCGCCGCCCTGGTTGCGATGATTTCTTCTTTGGTAAGGCCATAACGAAAATAAAATTTGTTGAATAACAATCCCACGGCACCCGTAAACCCTGATAAAAAACCAGCCATAAACCCTATACAAGTGATCTTCAATGGAGATAGTTTTCTAACTTCCGAAACTTCCTCCTGCTTTTTAAAAAGCAAAGGAAGATTGCTCACAAGGAAAATTCCCAAAACAATTTCCAAATACAATGGATTCACAAACTTTAACAACCAGGCACCTAAAAAAACTGCTGGCAGAGCCGCGGGAATGAACCACCTTACAATAGGCCAATAGATATTTTGACGAAAAACAATGATCCTTGAAGAAGAACTCGTGAAGGATCCAATGGATAACGCTGCAGGAACTTGAGTGATAGGAAGAAAACTACCCAGGATAGGAATTAGCATCAGGCCGGCACCACCACCACAAATAGCACTGATGGCAAAAGCAATAAAACTAGAAACAAATACAATAGATAAAGTCACTAACATCATGGTTACATCGTTCAAAAGTGAAAAAGAAGCTCTTAAACGTTTTAAATAAAGGTTATGGTCTATATAAAAAGAAAACCAAAAATTATCAATCTGAAACATTCCTCCGTCGTTTGTTAAAACTCGGTATCAATTCGATGACTCTGTGATCCTTGCGTTTGAATTCTTTCAATAGTAATGGTTATGAAAAAAGTTGACACCCTTAACATTTGATATAAAATGAGCGCCTATCTTTTGAGTTCAATGTCCCTATTCTCAAAATTTTGTCGCAGGTAAAAAAACTATGAAATTTTTTTCAGCCCTAACTCTTCACTCAGTTGTATTTGTTTTTTATTTTCCTGCCTATTCGCAAACGTTTTCGATTTCAGAATCTGAGTATCAAAAAAGAGGACTAAAGATTTTAGAAACAATTTTACAGGCGAACCAATTTCCCTCTCCGAAACTTGATCCCAAATTAAATCTCGCAGCAGAAAAACACGGAGACTATTTATCCCTCAATCAAAATACAGATATTAAAATTGATAGCCAAATGGAAACCATTGATTGGGTTCATAACGAAAGGGAAGGTCTTCCCGGGTTCATTGGAAAAACTCCTCAAGACCAAGCTCTAGCAGTCGGATTCAAACCTGACACCGGTTGTTATGTCGGAAACACAGTCTTACCTTTGATGAAAAAAGATCATAGGGAATCACCAGAATTTTTGTTTAGAGGACTACTCGATACTCCCTTTCACAGATCAATGGTTCTACACCCAGCAATTCAACGAATTGGTATGAAGAGAGTTTCTTATGAAAACGGAAAATATATTTTAGTTTTTTTTGCTGAATATTGTCTTTCTGGTAAAAAACCGGCCTTTGTCCATTATCCAGTCTCAAACGAAGATCAAATTCGCCTTCGAATGCATCCTGAATTACCAAATCCATTTCCACAGTTACAGTATCTTTCTTATTCAACAGCAATCACCGTACAGCTGTTTTTTGATGATAACCCAGAAACAGAATTGTTTTGGGAAGAGGCAGTTCTCTTGGATTCAAAAGGAAAATCTGTCCCTATTAGCACCTTAAGTTTAACCAACCCACCTCCCGATACGAAAGATTTTTTAAAAAGTATGAAGTTTGTCGCTTTTGTTGCAAACGAACCATTCTCACCTAATACAGAATATACGGTAAAAACAAAAGTAAAAAATCAATCAGGGAAAATAGTCTTCCAGAAAACTTGGAAGTTCCGAACAGAATCGGAAGATTCATTTTTTAAGACTTTTGCCCCGCAAGATCCGGAATGAAGATAAGAATTAAGTCATAGGATCACAAGAAACTAGGATGATCTTTAAAATGCGATTACTGTGAAAAAGCGAAATGATTTTGAATAAAATCTAGGAAATTGCGAAGTGGGTTGTGGGATTCGAGCGGTTAGGGTATAGGGGAAATTCGCACAGCCCACGAGCCACTCCCCTCCACCCTAACTCGGGCGGGGGATTTTGGACTCACCCCCACATTATGTCACATTCTACCATTCCCCCACGACCCCGCTGGCAGATGCCGGGCGTAAGCGAACAACGCCTATATACTCAAGTGACTCAAGCGTTTCATTGGTTTTCTATTTAAAGAAAAAGTATTACCAATACACTTCCAAAAATGATTTTTCATTTTTTCTTATCTGTTCAAATTCAAAAATCTCTTTTGAATGTTTTAGAGTGATATCAATATCATCCCAACCGTTCCGGATGCGATTGACAGAAGCTGAATCCAAATGGAAGTGAAATGTTTGTTCTCCCGCTTGCACTTCCGATGTTTCTAAATTGATTCGAATTTGAGATCCAGAATTTTTAGAAACCCACTCACCAAGAAAATGAATTTCTTCTTCTTTCAAACGAACAAGAGCAATTCCATTCTTCGCAGAATTAATGGAGAATATATCGGCGAAGGAAGGTGCCAAAATCGCTCTGAATCCGAAATCAGAAAGAGCCCAAGGTGCATGTTCTCTGCTCGAACCACAGCCAAAATTTTTCCCAGCGATAAGCACACTTGCATTTGTAAATCCTTCCTGGTTCAAAATGAAATCTGGATTTGGAATCTTTCCTTCTAAGTCTAAATACCTCCAATCATAAAATAAATGTTTTCCAAAACCCTTTTTATCGATTAGTTTCATAAATTGTTTTGGAAGTATTTGGTCTGTATCAATATCCTCTCTCGGGATTGATACGGCAACTCCCGTATGGATTGTCCAATTTTCTACGCTCATACCAATTTCCTCACATCTGTAAATTTTCCAGTCACTGCAGCAGCTGCTGCCATAGAAGGACTGACTAAATGAGTTCTTCCTCCTCTACCTTGTCTTCCTTCGAAGTTCCGGTTAGAAGTAGATGCACATCTTTCACCCGGTTTTAATACATCATCGTTCATCGCAAGGCAAAGGGAACAACCTGGCTCTCGCCATTCGAATCCAGCTTCTAAAAATATTTGATCCAAACCTTCCGATTCCGCCTGCCGTTTCACTCTACCGGAACCTGGCACCACCAATGCTTGCACTCTTGGATGAACCTTTTTGCCTCGAGCCACCTCTGCAGCAGATCGTAAGTCCTCTATCCTTGAATTGGTACAAGAGCCGATAAACACCTTATCGATGTTAATCTCAGAAATGGGAGTTCCAGGTTTTAAATCCATATATTCCAATGCATTTTTTGCAGTTTCTCTTTCTCGTTTCTCTTGGAAATCATCAGAATTTGGTATCACTCCTGTGATGGATAAAGTCTGGGATGGATTGGTTCCCCAAGTCACCTGAGGTTCTATTTTAGAAATATCCAATTCGATCATCGCGTCAAAAACGGCATCTCTATCAGTGAAGAATGTTTTCCAATATTTTACTGCCTCTTCAAAACTTTCTCCTTTTGGGATTAACTTTTTATCTTTCAAATAATCAAATGTAATTTGGTCTGGTGCGATGAGACTTGCCCTTGCGCCAGCTTCGATACTCATATTACAAAGTGTCATTCGCCCTTCCATAGAAAGAGAACGAATCCATTCACCCGAATATTCTAAAGTGTAACCCCTCCCACCGGAAGTTCCCATTTTTGTTATGAGTGCAAGAACGATATCTTTTGCAGTGATACCAAATCCAGGTTTCCCAACAAATTGAACTAACATCGATTTTGTTTTTGCCTGTTTCAAGGTTTGTGTTGCAAGCACATGTTCTACTTCACTAGTCCCTATTCCAAAAGCCAATGCGCCAAAGGCCCCATGAGTGGCTGTATGAGAATCCCCGCATACGATTACTGATCCAGGGATCGTAAATCCTAACTCAGGACCTAAAACATGGACGATTCCTTGTTCGGGATCTTCCGGACCAAACAAATGAATTCCGAAATCGTTGCAGTTTTTCTCCATTGTATCAATCTGCAACCTGGAGACTGGCCCCGCGGCATCTCTGTTTTTACGATCTCTTGTGGAAACATTATGATCCACAACTCCGAATGTCAGATCCTTTCTTCTTACATCTCTGTTTTTAGTTCTTAATCCTTCAAATGCTTGGGCAGATGTCACCTCATGTAAGATATGCCGATCCACATATAAAATAGATTCAGAATCTGAATTCTCTAAAATCTTATGACTTTCCCAAATTTTATCGTAAAGAGTTTGTCCCATATTTTCCTCTTGGTAAATAAGATATCAAATTTACTGATATAATGCAAATAAATTGGTTTTATAAAATATATAACTAAAAGTTATAAGTCTATATGGAATTCAGACAGATCATTTATTTTCTGGAAATCTCAGAATCGGGCACATTCCAAAAGGCTGCGTCGCGGCTGGGATTAACACAACCCGCACTCTCTAGACAGATTTTCCTTTTAGAAAAAGAATTAGGAGTCACAGTCTTGGAAAGAGGAGGAAGGTCAGTTCGCCTAACTCATGAAGGAGAAAGATTCTATCAGTATTCAGTTCGTATGAAAGAGTTATGGGAAGAAATACAAAACGGCTTTTCCAAAGAAAATGAACTAAAAGGTAACTTTTCCATTTCCGCGGGAGGAACAGTTTCTGCTTGGATCTTACCTCAAATCTTAAAAGATATCCTAAAAACAAAACCAGGACTTTCTCTATCCGTAAGGGAAGGAGATGCATCCGAAACTAAGGACGCAGTTTTAAAAGGAGAAGTAGACCTTGGGATTTTGACCGGTCCTGTTGCAGAACCTAGTCTGAATGTTCTAGAATTTTTATCCGATAGAATCTTTCCTGTAGCAGCAAAGGATCATCCCATCTTTCTAAAAAAGAAAATCAGAATGGAAGATTTAAAAAAACAATCCTTTGTATTCTTCCATCCAGGTTCAGCTCTGAGAAAAGCAGTAGAGAAGAAGATCAAATCTTTTTCAAAAGAATTTGGTTCGAACATCGCCATGGAACTGAGAAGTGTAGAATCCGTGATCAAATCATTGGAAGCGGGACTTGGGATCGGTTTTTTATCCGAATATTCCATCAGTCCAAAACTGGAAAAAATTAAATTTGAAGACTGGAATGCAGAAAGAAAATTTTATCTCTGTTATCGCAAAAAATCAGGACCAGGACTTACGATGCTTGCTGAAGAAATTTTAAGATCCGCAGAGAAATGGAAATCCCAAAAGGAAAAATCCTCCCTTTCTTAAGAGGAAAGGAAGATCTTTCTTTTTTCTCTGAATTAAAAATCAAAACGATAGTTTGCACCAACTTGAACGTAAGACAATATCGTCTTCGAATCATAAAACATCGGAATTAATTTTTGAGGCCCATACACTCTTAGTAAAAGTTGTGAAGGATCCGAATTTCCACTACCATCGTTATCCGTTATATAACCTGACTGCAATTTGTTATTCAGAGTCATGTTACTCGCTTCTACGAATAAACTTAAATCACCTTTGACCTTCGTTGTGAATTTTACATTCACTTCGGTTCCAGTAGATTTCCATTGGTAGTCCAGGCCATTTTGATTGTATCTAACAGGAAAGGTATTAAATCGAAATTCGTTACTTCGAAATGAGGATGGACCTTGCATATCTAAATGCAAAACCTGACCTTGTAGAGTAAATCTTTCTAAAAATTTCCATTCGAATCCAATTCCAATACTATAACCTTTTAACGAATGACTTGTATCACGAAAACTCACTCGGTTAGGATCGATCCCCGTGGAGGTAATCCCTCCAACACTACCAACTTCATGACTGCTCTTTGTCCAAATTCTTTCCAGGCCTCCTAAAATTTGAAGGTCTAAAACTGGATGTGGATAAGGAGAAAAACCAACCCTCGAAGAAAGTTTTTGAAATTTTGTTTCGCCATTTCCAAAAAGAACATTTGTCGTTTTTTCAGAAGTGGATGAGGAAGAGCCACCCCCACTCCCAAAAGCAAGTGTCTGAAAGCCACCAACATCTAAATTTCCTTTTGCTTCTGTTCCGCGAATCTCAATGGTAAATCTGTCCCATGCGTAAAACAAACGACCAGTTACACTTTGATTTTTACTTTTGTAAGGTGTGGATTGAAGTTCGGCTTGACCGCCACTGCTAAAAAGAAGTCCTGCAACCTGAATGGTTTGAAAGAAAGGACGGAGCTCTGATTGGCTCTCGCCACTTCCAACTCCAAAGGAACCTTCCAGATAATGTCGTTTCGCATTGGAAAGTTGTTCCTCTCGGTTTTTCTGTTTTGTTTCCTTGGCTCTCCGATTCTCTTCTTCCTGTTTTTGTTTTTCTGCGAGTTCTTTTTCTTCTTTGAGTTTCTTTTCCTTCTCCGAAATTTGAGGTTCTATTTTAAGAGAAGAGGATTCAGATTTTTTTCCAAAAGAAACTTTTCGAACCACCGACTTAGGAAACACTTTTGTACTTCCATCTGTGAGTTTCATCGTTACAGAATCTTTGTCTTGGGCTAAGATGGTACCTTCCCATTTTTCTCCGGACTTGAGTTGAATCGTTTCACTCCGAAGAGATAAATTCGCAAAAAGAAAGACCAGAAATAATAGGTTAATAATTTTTTTCATCATTTTAGCTCGTTCCAAACTTATTTGGGAGGATCTTAACACATCCTATTCATTTTGCAATTCGATTAAACATTTTAGAGATCAATTTTAAAAAATCATTTCGATAGGATTCTATTGACGTGCGAACTATATGAAAAATCAAACCTTAGGAATCGTAAGTTTAGAATTTACAAAGTGCTTGCGAGAAACCATCCGGGCCATGAAATCAGCGAATGCGCCGTAAACTATGGATCTTTATATTGATTCTAAGCATTCTCTTTTCTTTGGCTGCAGAAGTCATTGCAGGACTCGGGGGATTTGCCAGTGCCTTCTCTTCGATAGAACTTGGATCGGGCTCATTGCCTGCGGCGCGAGTGGGTGGGCCATTCCTACTAACAATCGTCCTTGTCTTCCTGTTTCTCATCCTATTGTCGTTTATTTCCATACTCACCACCACTGGAATCTTGGGTTTAATCAAAGGGCTATTCCTGGGATTGACGTTAGGTTTGTTAATCGACTATGTCGTCAGTCGAGATAAAATCAAACCAGGTGACCCTGCCATCATACGACTTTGGGCAGGCCGAGGCGCTGCATTGATGTTCGTGTTTGTACTCTGGGTGGGAATACTAAATCCGTTACTTTCAAAACTGGGCCCTCATCCCATTGAGGTTTTCAGTGTAAAAGATATCGTAGGGATTTTTTCTACTACAGGCATTTTTGTCTGTTTTTTCTTTGCATTTATCGGTGTTATACGGTATTACTGGACAAAGAGAAAGTAACAAAATGTCCAAAAATTCTACATTTATAACCTCGAGAGAGTTTGGCGATGCCAACCTTCGTGACTAAGGACTGCCGCATGTGGGCGAGTCCCCAAAGATTCGCCCCTCTTCCAAAAATGAACACCATACTACGTACCATTTGATCAAAAATGGGGGCCGGGCTATCCAGGGCTTTGGTCGCAAAGCGACCGCTAACGCGCACCGGATATCCCTCTCGCAGGGTTCGTTCCGATCCAAACAAAAACCAATCCACCTAACACTAAAAAAGGAAGTGTTGCAGATAACCTAAAATTAAGCGGTATAAACTATTATTTTCTCATAAGAATCATTGTAACCTTAGCTTTGATTGGTGGTTTGCTATTTGTCATAGTAATTCGGTCAAAAACTGTAATTAATTTTAACATTATATTCTTTTGTTTGACATCCAGACCTCTGGCTTTTACCTGATTCGAATCAAGGAGAAACAAATGAGAAAAATGTCCGTATTTTTCATTGCGATGATCATCATTGCAATTACTAACTGTAGCACACCTACAGTTAAATATATGAGCACAAAGCCTATTCTCACAGGCAAAAACGTGAAATATGAGTTAGTAAATAGTTCTGTTGCATCGGGCAACGCAGTATTTTATATATTCGGATTTCAGATAGGTGACTACAAAAACTATTCAACCCTTTTGGATGCAGCTCAATCTAAAAATTCGTGTGACTTAGCGAAGAATGTTCAGCTAAACTACGCGAGAAGTGAACAAGCATTTATTGCAACTGAAAGTTATAGTGTCGTTGCTGAATGTTGGAAATTGACAAGTGGAGGAAAATAATATGAAAGCTTCAAACAAAAAAATACTCGCTGTTGCCCTCATGTTGTTTTTGGCTTCTTTTGTAACTAACTGTGTTACCGTACAAGGAAATTATGCTTTTGTTTCGGAAAAGGAAATTGATTTTAACAAAGAATACGAAAAGAAACCGCAACCAATTAAAGCTGAATATTCAGTTCCTTTTGTATTGCTCCCACTAGGAGATACGCGAGTATCCCGTATGAGTGCGGAAGTCATTCAAAAAGCATGCGCCGAAAACGGAGTTGAGTTTTTAACAAACACTCAAATCAATTCAAGTTCATTTTACTTTTTTCTCTATGGACAAGTAAAGTATGAATTGACTGGCGATGGCTGGATCGAAAAACAAACACCAGCAAAAAAAGGAAAATAACAATTCCATTCTAGGGATTTCGCAGTCCCTAGATTTCCACACTCACCTACTAAAATATTTTCATACAAAAAATACTCTGCGGCACCATCATCTTCACAAGTTCAGCGCATAATTTTTAAATCTCATTAAAAAACAAAATAAGCGGATATTCAAACTCACTGTTTCACAAATAATGCTTGTATAGCGGGATAAATTTAAATAATCAAACTGGTTGGTCTTATTTAGGCTTTCAAAAATAACGTTACGTTTGTTAGGAATAGTTTGATGAACTTTTTAAATTTCAATCTAAGAATCAATTGTTTTCTTCCTTTTTTCTCCCACTCCTTATCCCACTTTCAGAACTGTCTTCAAATCCTAGGGATCTATTTCAGAAAGTATCGCAGGCCCCCATCAAACAAACTCACTTTTGTTTGCCTTTTATCGATCATATTAAATTGTGTTTCAGCGGAAATACCAAAACCTAAGCTGGATCTTACAAAAGTAGTAAAAGCTGGTGACTGGACTGCAACTCAAGATTTCCTAGAAATCAATCGAGACAGTGTCAACTCTATCAATGATAGTGGTGGACGAGCTATACATGAAGCAGCTTTTCTTGGTGATGCGAAACAAACAAAATTATTAATCAAGTTTAAAGCCGATGTAAATGCAAAAGACAAACTTGGTATGACACCACTACATATCGCTAGTTCAAAAGGGTATACTGATTGTCTAAAGATTTTGTTAGATGCTGGTGCTTTGCCTAACGAAACAGATAACAAGGGTAAACTGCCAATACACTATGCAGTATCCGGCAGCTCTGCTAATATCAATCCATTGAAACTCTTATTAAAACGTGGTTCTTTAATTGATCCAAAGGATCGTAATGGAGCGACACCTTTAATTCATGCGATTCGAAAGAAAAATTACCAATTCGCCAAGTATTTGATAACGAACCGAGCAAATATTGACGTTGTGGACAAAGAAGGATTCAGTTTATTACACACACTAGCACTAAATGGCAATGTGGAATTAATGAAAATATTACTGGAATTAGGTGCGAACCCAAACAAACTAACCGAGCAGGGAAACGTTACTCCGCTTCATTTTGCGGCGATGAATGGACATTTAGAATCTGTACAATACCTTCTTAACAAAGGAGCAAATCCAGACACTCAAGATGATACTGGTTACACGGCCTTGCACTATGCTGTCATGGAAGGGGATCAGGAAATAGTCACAGCACTCCTGCGTAAAAAAGCGAATCCTAATCTCAGAGCGATTGATGGTTTCCCTCCTCTATTTGTTGCTGCACAAGTAGGTCATGCCAACATTGCTCGGCTATTATTGGAAAATCATGCTGACCCGAATCTACTGGGAAACGACAAAAGAGCCCCAATCCATAAAGCATGTTATGAGGGTCATCTAGAGGTTGTAAAAGTATTGTTAGAATTCAAGGCCGATAAAGAAATTCGGTCTAAACTCGGTTGGACTCCGCTTATCTCTGCATCAAGTGAAGGTCATTTAAAATTGGTTCAATTGCTTATCGATCACAAAGTCAACGTAAATGCCATCACGGAGCATAAGACAACCGCCCTCTACGCAGCAGCGGCGGAAGGTCATAAAGATGTTGTAGAGGCCTTATTGAATGCTGGTGCCGTAACCAATTTACCTGATACGGTTTCACCCATAGATGTTGCAAAATTATATGGCCACCATCAGATTGCGGATCTAATTCGAAACAGAGGAAAATGATTTAACAAAATATTTTCCTTAAGTCCTTTCTGAAATGATGAGCGGACAAAGCACACCAATCAATCAGGTTTACCAAGAACAACTTTACCCTTAGATTTTGAGTTGGTGGTGAAGGCCAGTTTGCACTGTGAATGAACGTCAATGACCCATAGATGACCGATATAGGTTTCTTGTTCATGTGTGCTATCGGGATGTATCGTTGCATATTTGATTTTTTTGCCCGCGTTCAACCAATATAATGTAAGAACATCTTCCGTATGATTTTCAACGCTGAACGAACTTCCGCCCAACACCTTTGATGGCGTTTTCGCTAAATTCTGGCATTTGATTTCAGAGACTCCCGATATTGTGGGAGCTTGTGTGGCTGGCGTGATGGGAGTCTGGTGTCCTTCGATCACAGACGTTTTGCCTGGGTACATTTTTGCAATATTGATCTTATCCATTTCAGAAAGTTCGACATTCAGGTCTACCGACGAACCATCGAGGGTCCAGAAGTCGGGATAGGAATAGACCATAATCGATTGGGGGTCGTATTGGCTGAAATTGACACGATTGCGGTCGTGCGGTTTGATGATAAAATCGTCCACCATTTCGATCGTCCATCCTTGCTGAGACAAATCGGCAAAAATTGCATTCCTGTTCCAACGCACTTGATTGGTTGGATTCTGGTGTTCATGATCCAAACCCAGCGCATGACCGAATTCATGTAATATTGTGGCTTCATCTACCCATTCGAGATTCATCGTTCGTTCATTCTGCTTATAATATTCTGCCTCTTTGCCTATCGCCGAATTAGCACCGGCACCACGCACAAAATCAATTCGTATATTGGATTTTTGCCCACGGAGCTCCTTTACAGAATCGAAAAATTCAAAAGTCAGATTCGCATAACGCGTCCATTCGATGGCAGTGCTTCGCACCATCTGCCGCTCGGCATTCGTACCACCTAGAAAAAGGATACGTATGGTCTGGCCGTTTTTCCAGCGAGTGCCTTTGACTTCAACAGAGCGTGCCCTAACTGTTGGTTGCACGGGTGGTTTCACAAAGCTCATTCGTTTGCCACCCTGGCTTGGAGAAATGGCGGTGCCGCAGATGATCAGGCAGACAAAAAATATGATGGCAACGTTTTTCATAGTAATCCTACTTTTTCGGACAGCAAATTAAGCGATTCGCTTTGCGTAGAATTTTTTATAATCAATCCTAGAAGTAAAGCCTAAAGCATCAGAATAGATTCACTTCCGATGATAAAAGATTATTGACGGAGAGTCTGAAATCGCTCTGATGCGGTATGATCCTTCGATTTTTTTTATTTACCGTTGCCATTTTCATTTGCACGCAATGTGCATCACTTGATCTCGCGGGAAAAAGTTATGCGGGTAAACCGACAGAACGTATACAGAAACGGGGAATCATAGGTGCGGGGCAAGCAGGAAGACTCGATTTTACGACGGAACAAGTGACCTATATTTTACCCGGCTCCGACCTGAAAGGCATCGGCACCTATACCGTTTCAGCCGATAAGGTTACGATCCATGATACCACTGGGAACGATCATAATTTTACAATTAAAGAGGATGGTAAAATCTTACAATGGAAGGGCGTCGATCTTCGCCGCACAGATTTTCCCTGGCCCTGATAAAGTAAAACTTTCGTTTTATAGGTGTTAGCAGAAGGTTAAAAATCGAACTGAATTAAACGCTCAATAGAACAGCCCAGATAGTCGAAATCAAAATGACCCGAGGTCACCGTTTTAAACGTTATTTCTAAGGTTTTGGAACGTTATTGACGGTGTTTTGGAAATTTTTTTCTGTTGGAGGTGAATTTCGGCTAGAATGCAATCCCGAATTCCCAATTCACTGTATTTCAATCGAATCCAATTTGGATACAATGAACCATGCGAAACTCTAATCAATATTTCCATTACCTTTCCCTCATTCTTATTTTTTCATTTCAGTTTTGTATCTTGTTACCTAACAATGGTTCCAACCCCAATGCCATCATGGCTCTTCTTCTCGGATTGGGAGGACGTTCATCCACACCAGTCAATATGGATCCTGGAACTGTAGTCGACTTATCAGGTAACGGCTCGTTCGAAGGAACACTTGTCGATTCTGACGGGAATGGTATATCCGACGGCATTGCTCTCACGGGCATTGGTGTTCCAAACTTGATACTCATCGATACCAATGCAGATAGTATTCCTGATGCTGTGGATACAAATGGGGACGGAGTTGCTGATTATTACATCAATCCAACACCTCCCGCTTTTCTTACAACTGGGCCTGGGGGATCAGGAAGTCCAGTTGTTGCAATCGTAGACTCAAGTGGAAATCTCATTGGTTTTGATACAGACGGTGATGGAACGGCAAATGATACTTTGGTGGCACAAATCCTTGGTGATACAGCACCACCCACCATCACAAGCTCCTTGTCATCAGGAACTTATTCAACATCACAAACGACAACTTTAACTTGCACTGACAATTTTGCCCCCGGAAACATTATTTATACGTTAGATGGATCCACACCTAACTTTCAAACGAAAGAAGGAACCATTCTTTCTCCACCATCCAAAACCGTTAGCCTTTCCTTTGAAGGCAGTCGAACTTTAACAGCCTTTTGTCGAGACCTGAATGGCAATTTATCCTCAACAATTCAAATCAATTATACAGTTGATTCTTCGGTACCTGCTTTAACTTTAGTGAGTCAAACATCATTGGCAGTGAGTTCATCGGGTACTGGCATTCAATCTTCCACTGCAACCTGGCAAACAAATCGTTCTGGTTCCTACGCAATTTACGAAGGTAGTTCCTGTTCTGGAACAAACATCACAACTGGGTCAGCTTCCGCCAATCAGAACATAACATTCGTTCGTTCTTACACTAATTTTTCTGGTGAAGGAACAAAATCCTATAGGATCTGTGTGACTGGATCAAATGGATTGGTAGGATTTGTATCATTTTCTCTGCAAAGGGATGACACAGCACCAGTGATATCCACATCTCCTAGTGCTGGTAATTATAGTTCTGCTACTTCAGTGACAGCTAGCTGTACTGATGTTGGTGGATCTGGTTGTGAAAAAATCGCTTACACGACCCAAGCGGGAAGCGCACCTTCCAATCCCGGCATCCAAGGACCAACAGGAAACATTACGAATGGTGTATTGTATAACTCAGCAATCGATATGTCCGATGCTTCCGTAACTTATACTAAGTTTGTGGCCCGTGACAATGCTGGGAACCTATCATCGATCCATTCACAAACTTTCACAGTCGATACCCAAGTGGCAACAATTACAGTCAATTCTTTCACCTCCGCTATCAATGGTTCTAGTAACGTTAACCTCAATTGGCAAAGTTCCAAAGTGGGAACCTACCAAATTCGAATCGGCGGTAGCAGTTGTTCAACGGGAACTGAACTAAGCAATGGATCTGGAAATTCCAATGTCTCTGGTTCCGCACTTGTTGCTACGGACATCAGTTCCACGATAACCAATACGCACTTTATTGAAGGAGAAAACACGATCCGAATTTGTGTTTCAAATTTAATCGGTAGTTTTGGTTTTACAACGCGTACAACAAATAAAGATACGATAGCACCAAATGTAAGCATTACTTCCCCATCTGGCTCGGGCCCTTTTCCTTCTGGCACACAAATACAACTCAGTTGTTCTGATACTGGGGGAACTGGGTGCGATAAAATCATTTATACTTTGAATGGCACTGATCCCACATTTGATTCCAATGGTGCAGTCACCAATGGTTCTATTTACTCCTCCGCATTTGCTCTTTCCAATGGCAATATACAAATAAAGTATCGAGCCATCGATCTAGCAAAAAACAATAGCTCAGTCATTACTCAAAATATTTATGTCGGCCCTCCTGTCATTTCTTCCGTTGGGGTTGGAACGGCACAATTAACCGTTAACTTTTCTACAGTAACGGGAGCAACGGGATATAAAGTTTATTATAGTTCAAGTTCAGGAGTAACGAATTCTAACTCCAGTGTATCAGGTACGAGTTCTCCAATTGTTTTAACTGGCCTTAATAATGATACAACCTATTACATAAGGATCGCGTTGACAGCTTCTTACGGCGAAAGCGATTTAGGATCAGAAACTTACCAAACTCCATCAAACCTTCCTTTAGTCGAAAGTTGTATTCTTCAGTGGCCTAGTACATTAACTTTAACAAGAAATACGACTGCAAACATTTCAAACGCTATCTATGTTCAATTTTATCATACAAATATAACGAATATCTTCCCACAAGTAGCGGACTCTAGAGTGCAATTACAAGTAGGATATGGACCTAGTAACTCGAACCCCATGACGGAACCTCAAAACTGGACTTTCTTTTCGGCATCATACAATTCCTCATGTTTAAGCTGTGGAAATAACCATGAATATTATTCGCTCATCACAGCTCCTTCAAATCCCGGAACCTATAAATATGTGGGGAGATTAAAGATAACAGGAGTTGCACGAGAGACATATTGTGATCTAGATGGATACGGAGGATACTCTGGCCTAACATTCTCGACTTCTCAATTAGGTACTTTGACTGTTCAGTAATTTAAGTTCTCTTTTTGAATTGTAATAAAGTTGCACCTAGTGCCGAACTGGCTTCCAATCATGGTCGAGGAGTCACTAGGTTCACGTACCATATGACAACAATGACTTTGTCATGGAAAATGAATTAGGAAGTTTCAATTTGAAAGTTTTATTCTTTTAACGAAAGATAGTTTACGTAAACTATCTGGATCGTTTTTTACGATCAATCCTCACTGATTTTCTTTTCGGTTCCTAGTATAGTCAGTTACTTTTTACCATTGCCTTTCTCGATTACCACGAAGTTCCAGGCTGAGGCTGAATGATAACGTCCATATCCTAATGGAAATATTACCAAAAAAAACTTTATCACAAGTATCTTCCTTCATCCAATCCACAAATGCGAACATTTCAGAAAATAAATTCCCAATAACGATATGTTTGTTTTCGAAATGATTGTTTTGTGTTAGAAGGGAAATTCGCACCTTCCCACGAGCCACTCCCCTCCACCCTAACTCGGGCGGGGGTTTGTAGATTCACACTAGAATTATGTCCCATCCCATCTCCCGTCTGGACATAAAAAAAACCCGCTTGTTAAGTGCGAGGTTAGTAAGTGAACAATGGTTAAAGGTTTAAGTTTAGAGACTTAACTTTTACAATATACAACGTAGCGTGACGACAATTCTAACAA
>NZ_RQFG01000002.1 GCF_004769235.1 Leptospira kanakyensis
AGTTCGTTAGTTGCAATTTCCGAAAAAATTTGTTAAAGAAATTCTTTAAAATGTTTTCCGCTTAATTTAGCGTTTCAGTGAAAAAGAAATCGAAGAAGAGAAAGACAAAAGGAATTTAAGAAAGAAATCAGCAAACCAACTTAAGCAAGCTTTGCTCATTAACTTTGTCTTTCTGTCCGATCTGGTTTATACAAATACGGAAGTGTTATAAGAGTTAATCAAGAGGATTCTCTTGCTCTTTCAAGCGGAAAACAAAAAAATTCAAGGTTAAGAAAGGAAAGAAAAAGAAATTTAAGAGAAGAAAAAGAATGAAGAAATCTAAGATTTCTTCTTTTATAGTCTTTCCTTTCTAAATAAATCTTATCTGAACTTTCGGAAACTGCAACTAACATCGTGGAAACGCTGCACTTCGGGACTCACGCCCTCGTTTGGTCTACGACACATTCCCCTCTGGCACTCCTCTTGCTTGCGCAAGCGTCGTTCCAGTCCCTAACGTCCCCTACAGGGACTCAGGGCCGGGGAACGTCGTCTCCACTCAATCGTTA
>NZ_RQFG01000003.1 GCF_004769235.1 Leptospira kanakyensis
AGAGTTGGTATCCTATTTTTCTATGTCAAAACAGTCATAAAGATAAGATTTGGGTCATTACGTATAACGAACTAGTCTACTCGACGTTTCCCGACCCTGAGTCCCGGGACGGGACGTTAGGGACTGGCATGTAGCTTGCGTATGCGAGCGAATGCCAGAAGGGAAATGTGCCGCAGGCCAAGCGAGGCCGTAGTGCCGAAGCGCAGTGAGTAGACGCTGTTATGCGAAGGATTGCATGTTTAATTATTTTTCTTTAATGCTAGAAAAAGAGCATAAAACCATCCAATTATTGTCCATCCAAGTAAAAGATTAATGAGAACCAACGTGAAGCTATGTTTCTTTTTAACTAAAGCAATTATTGTTGGTAAAAAATATCCACCAATAGCCCAAATCGGACTAAGTAAAAAGAGAATTTCCCAAGGTCCTAAATTACTAAACATTCTTTGAATTTCCTTAATTTTGAATTTTTTTAATTCCGAATTATTTATATTTACTTTTTTATTCCTTCGTAAGTATACGATTCATCGATTTTAACGTATTTTTTTGGTGGAGGTGGATTGTTGAAATATAATCCGAGTATTTTTGAAGGATCTCCATCCTTAAATGTTAAGGTAACGAATGAAGTTGCTTTTCTAAAATGTACAATTTTGATAGATTGAATATAATCATTTCCTTCATAATTTTGTTTAGAGAAATTCCATTGATTTTTTTTGTATGATTTAAATTTTCCGAACTGTTCATTTACAACATCATCTAATTTTGCAAAATTATCTACATTTTTTGATTTGTTTTCATCTTCAAGGAAATATTTTTCTGCAACGGTTCTGTAATTATTTTTTGAAATTAACTCAATTGCGCTGTTAGAGGTTTCAAGGTAAGGTTTAAATTCGGAAAGATCATCAGATAACTTACTCTCCATATCTGGATTTTCTAAGGTTCCTGAAGCTACACTATTGTTTAATTTTGTATTGCATTGTGAAAATACAACCAATGCGAAGAATATGATAAGTTTTTGTTTCATGTTTCCCTTTTTATATATATTTTTGCAATCTTTCGCATAACGAACTAGGGGAGACGACGTTCCCTGACCCTGAGTCCCGGACGGGACGTTAGGGACTGGCACGGAGTTTGCGGATGCAAACGAGTGACAGAAAGGGAATGTGGCGCAGCCCAAGCGAGGCCGCAAGTGCCGAAGCGCAGCGTCTCCCCGTTGTTAGTCGCAGTAGCGTGGTTTATGTTTTACTGAGATATTTTTCAAAGTTTATTATTTTTAATTTCGAATTTTCAGCAATTTTGTTGAAATCAGAATCGTAAGTCGCAATGGTTAAATTGTTTGAAATAGCTATTTGTGCTATTAAAACATCGATCGAAGCCACAGTGATTCCCTTTTTTGCTAAATCATTTCTTAACTGTGCTGCGAGAATATGATCTTTGTTCGTAGGGGTTACATAATTAAAGAAGCGAAGATGATTATTAATTTCATCAAAAAGCTTTTGGTTTTTTATTCCTGTTAATATTTCCTGTAGTATAATTCCAGTTAAGAATATCTCTTCTTCATTTTTAATTATTTGAAAAAGAAAAGTATCTTCAGAATTAACAGATTTGTTTTTTCGTCTAAGAGCTTCTGACCAAACGGAAGTATCAATAAGTAAGTTCACTATATAGTAGTTGAATTGTGACTATTTTCTGAGCTTTTTATAATCAGCTTTTGGATCATATTCAATAGTATTGAAAAATTTAATAATTTCTTTTTGTTTATGTTTTTTTATAAACTCGATAAGTGCAGTGTTTACAGTTTCTCTTTTTGTTTTTAAGCCACTTAATGAATATGCTTCATCAAGTAATTCTGAGTCAATGTTCAGGTTTGTTGCCATGGTAGTCTAAATTCTTACACATTGCGCTGTGTGAGTCAATCAAAATATTTGGTCTTATTTCTAAATTTTATGTATTTAGGTTATATTTTCACGCTATTGCGACTAACGAACTAGTCTACTCGACGTTTCCCGACCCTGAGTCTCGGAACGGGACGTTAGGGACTGGCATGTAGCTTGCGTATGCGAGCGAATGCCAGAAGGGAAATGTGGCGCAGCCCGAGCAAGGCCGTAGTGCCGAAGCGAAGTGAGTAGACAATGTTATACGACGTCCAAAGCGTTAAGGGCTATTTATTTTAATATAACGCAAGTTTGGATGGTTTACTTACCGTACAGTTCCGCAATTATAATAGAGCGTTGCTGATTGTGTATCACAAAATCTTGCATCATTTTGGTTGATTAGTAAGCAAAGTTGGAGAATATTACGATCTTTTTGACATTGTTTTTCTTTTTTATCTTCTTCTGATGAGCAGTTAATTGCTATGTAAATTAAAGAGGCGAAAAAAATCAGTTTCGGTTTTTTCATTTTTTAGAAGAGGGTTAGATATCTAATTTGTTCAGTATTTTTTGAAATTGTCTACTTTGGTGGAAGAAAGCATATATTTGGATTTCGTCATTTTGAAATGTATATATAATTCTAAACGGAAATTTTTTCGTTAAAATCTGATGGAAGTTTTTATAAATAATAACTCCTATTCGGGGTTGAACTTCGATTCTTTTGAGTGAGTTGTTAATTTCTTCTAATAATTTATTTCCGAGTCCATGGACTTTT
Source organism: Leptospira kanakyensis (assembly GCF_004769235.1). NCBI lineage: Bacteria > Pseudomonadati > Spirochaetota > Leptospiria > Leptospirales > Leptospiraceae > Leptospira > Leptospira kanakyensis. The sequence continues at coordinate 2,644 of NZ_RQFG01000003.1, forward strand.
GATTCATAATAATTTACAGCAGAAATGAAATCATTTTGTGCAGAGGGTTTAACCCAAATAGGGTAAACATTCATTTTGAATTAATTTGAAAATTTTTTCTAAATGTTTTCCAATTAATCCCCTGTGTTGACGATTCTGTCTCGAAACGTTTATCTAGAAGTTCCTTTTCTTCACTTGAGAGAGGAATTGCTTGGTTAGTTTCTACTATTGAATCCCAAATAGTACCTAGCGTTTCAATTTGATCTAATAAATCCATTTTCTGGATATCTGCTATTGTCATTTTGGTATTAATGCCCATACACTTACATTATGGTTGTATTGAATGAAAAAATCAAGTTTAAAGTCCTTGTTTTTCAGATTTTTCTACTTCAAACATTCCTCAATTTTAAGAGAATATTCTTTGGATGTCGTATAACGAACTAACGGAGACGACGTTCCCCGACCCTGAGTCCCAACGGGACGTTAGGGACTGGTCACGTAGCTTGCGCATGCAAGCGAGTGCCAGGAGGGGAATGTGGCACAGCCCAAGCGAGGCCGTAAGTGCCGAAGCGCAGCGTTTCCGAGCTGTTATACGACGTAGCTTACTATTGAATATCCTTGCGATTTAGAAATATCTGAATTTCTTCCTCTAACTTAGGAAGCTTTTCTATAGAAGTATTCTCAGAATCTTGAATTGATGAATAAAAGTAGTTTATGTTTTCAAACCAAATTGGATCGTTATATAGGTAGTTAACTGAATCAATTAGTTTTAGGAAGGTTAATATATCTAATTTCTTTTGGGTGAGTAGTATTGCTTTTCTTTTTAAGCATCTGATTATAGTATTTTTTACATCCAAATTGTTTATATGAAAATTTGGGTTTACCTCTAAAACTAATTGTAAAAGCAATAATTCGACAGACTCGGATTCATATTTATCTGACTTTTGCAATCCTGCTATAGAAGCTAATTTTTCTGTATTAAAAAATAGATTGTTTTTTGATAGTAATTTACTTGTCCAATCTATGATTTGTGAACTTGAAATTAATTTGAGTTTTATTAGTAATAGTTTTCTTTCAAGAATATTCATTGAAATAGGTGAGTTTATTTAATACTTAGTTTAAGTATCCTATTGTTGTAAATTGAATAGAATGAAGTCAGTATTCAGGCTAATGACTTGGTATTTTTTATTTTCCTAAAGTTGAGATACTTTTTAACAAAGTAGTGAATTTCGAAATATTTTAAGCGAATCTATCTATTGAATTAAATAGGAAATTAGAAATTTGACCACAATCTTCTAATTGAAATTTAGTATGATATTTTAGCTATGTCGTATAACGAACTAGTCTTCCCGAAGTTCCCTGTAGCCGAGCCTCTGCAGGAGGCGTTGGCGTCGGCGCGTCTTCTTGCGGAGCAAGAAGCGTGACGGAAGGGAATTTGCCGCAGGCCGAGTGAGGCCTTGTGCCGAAACGTAGCGGGAAGACGCTG
>NZ_RQFG01000004.1 GCF_004769235.1 Leptospira kanakyensis
TTAGATCTAAAAACTTTCATGCAGAAAATCTCACGCGACGGAATACCTGTTATTGATTACGATTCCGATGACCTAGATTCCGAATTATCTCTGTTAAAATAGAACAAACTTGATAATAATTGCTGACTCTTCTCCCCTTATTTCATTAGCAATTATTAATAAATTACATCTTTTAAATAAAATTTTTCAGGAAATCATCGTTCCATTCTCCGTTTACGAAGAAATTGCACAAACAGATAAAAAATTCAGTATCATATTACAAGAATGGACTAAACCATTTATAAAAAAATGTAACAATATTGAGGCCTTTAAAGCCTATAGACTTTCATTAGGAAAAGGTGAATCAGAAGCTATCGTCTTATCGAAAGAATTTAAAAATAGTATTCTATTACTTGATGATAAAAAAGCCAGAAAAGTAGCTAAATTAGAAAATCAAAAAGTCATAGGAACTATCGGAATTCTTATATCCGCAAAAGATAAGGGATTAATTTCAGAAATTAAAAGTTCACTAATGCTTCTAGAAGAACATGATATCCATCTTTCCAAAGCTTTAATAGAAAAAGCATTAGAAATTACTGGCGAATAAGCGACTGCGTGTAACAGCGT
>NZ_RQFG01000006.1 GCF_004769235.1 Leptospira kanakyensis
CTAGTTCGTTATACGTAATGACCCAAATCTTATCTTTATGACTGTTTTGACATAGAAAAATAGGATACCAACTCTGCACTTTTTGGACATCCTTTTGCATGGACATACAAGATATCTTTATCAAAAACATCGATTTCATTCAATCGGCTAACTTGCCTAAGCATGTTAAAAAAACGGCTCTCGATATTGCTCAATGCAGAACTAATGCTATGAACGGACATCTTTACCAATGTCCTGAAGAACACTTCTCTGTTTTCCTTAGAAATTCTTGTAATAATAGATTCTGTCCTAAATGCCAATACAGAAATAAAGATCTCTGGAATGTTGCTACTAAAAACTTGATTATTAATACTGATCATTACCATCTTGTCTTTAAGTTACCTACTTTCTGTTATCCTTATGTTACTACTTTTTATAAAGACTTTGTAAACTTACTCTTTGAGGCTTCAAAAAAAACTATTTATAGAATACTTAAGCTCTCTTTTGATAAAAATGTTATACCTGGATTTATCATGGTTTTACACACTCATGGGAAGCTTAATCAATTCCATCCTCACATTCACGTTCTTATCACTGACGGTGGACTAGATAAAACTAACAACAACTGGGTGCTTTCGCAAAACAATCTTTTTGATTTCTACCAATTCAATTCTATTTATCAAATCATACTCAAAAAAGAACTTTTCGCTTTCTATAAAAACCATACTTCTCTAGGCAACTCTTTTCTAGAGCAAATTAATTCTAATTACAAAATGTTCGCTTTTACTTCCGAAAAAATTTCTGATCCTTATCACGTCATCGATTACTTTACTAAATCAATAAAAGGTTCTAACCTCAAAGAACAAGATCTTAATACCGATGACAATCTTGTCTCTATTAACATTGGTAATATTTCTTCCCAATTGTCCCAAAAAAACTTTATTAAACGTTACCTTTTACATGTTTTGCCTCTCGGAACCAAATCCATTCGGTATTTCGGGATCTATTCACATAAAGCAAAGAAATGCCTTAATTCTGCTAAGTTACTCTTCCCTGGTTCCAGTAACTTGGATTCCATTACAAGCATTCATCCGGAAAACTTAGAACATGAATTCGACTATTTGCCTTACAAGTTTTGTCCTATATGCAAGAAACATATGATCTTAATCGAGAAAACTTTACCTTTCCAGATGCCTCTATATGTCGAACACACTTTTGGTGATCAACCTCCGAATATCGAGTTCTTTAACTCAATCGCGGCTTAAATTTATGACTCATTTTTGGGTATACATTCTCCATTACTCTCC
>NZ_RQFG01000007.1 GCF_004769235.1 Leptospira kanakyensis
AGTCTAGTTCGTTATGCGTAATTGCTGCAAAACATTGGTTTTATCAAAAAATAGCAAATTTTCCAAAAAATTCAATAAATAGGAGATGAAAAATAGTTTGATTTTTGAATTTCAATAACATACGTTTTTATATAACAATCATGAAGTCTTTAAGTTTCCAAGTTCCCGATCAAATAGATCTAAATGAATATGATTTCAAAATGGCAATGGCTGTTAAGTTGTATGAAACGGGTAAAATATCTATAGGCCAAGCTGCCGATATTGTCAATCTTTCGAAATCATCCTTAATTGATGTTATGAAGAATTATGGTTCTTCTATTCTATTTGGATATTCTACAGATGATCTTAAAAATGATTTAGAGAATGCCTGAAGTAATTTCAAATACAAGTTGCTTAATTCTTCTTTCAAAAATACGACAACTTGATCTTTTAAATACTTTATACAATTCGATTATAATAACTGATACAGTAAAAACTGAATTCGGTGAAAATATACCAGACTTTATAAAAATCAAAAACCCTAACCAAGAATTTTCTGTTAAATCTCTAGAACAAATTTTAGATAGTGGAGAAGCATCTACTATCGCTCTAGCACTAGAGACAAAAAACTCTCTAGTTATCTTGGATGATTTAAAAGCTAGAAAAATTGCAAAAAATCTCGGACTAAAAATAACTGGAACCCTTGGAATTTTAGCGAAAGCAAAAAAACTAGGAATAATAGATGATTTAGAAAAACAGATCAATGAACTTCAAAGAAAAGGTATCTGGATCTCTGAATCAGTAATTAACGAAATCCGTAAAATAGACAAATCAACAAATTAAAAGCAGCAACTACGCATAACAGCGACTAACCGCTTC
>NZ_RQFG01000008.1 GCF_004769235.1 Leptospira kanakyensis
GATTGTGAAAAGGAATACATTTGAAAAGATTTTTAAACTTAATTATCGAATATTGCAAATAACGAACTAGACTTAACGACGTTCCCCGACCCTGAGTCCCTGTAAGGGACGTTAGGGACTGGAACGACGCTTGCAGAGGCAAGAGGAGTGCCAGAGGGGAATGTGTCGCAGACCGAGCAAGGGCGTAAGTCCCGCAGCGAAGCGTTAAGTCGCTGTTATGCGTAGTAAAGCTAGATAAGTTTGAATGTATTATTTAGGACATTTACTCTTTCTTCTAAGTAATCTTTGTCTAGATTGTTCGTATAAATCATTGTAATATTACCAAAAAAGAATTTTTCGAATTTTGATAGTTTTATTCGTTTTGCGTTTGCTTGCAAGAAGGAGATGGTGTCAATAGCGACTTCTCGTGCTTCGCTGATACTGCTTCTAATAATTATTCTTAACCTTGCTGATTTATTAATAAATTCTTGAATTTGAAACTGAATTAAGTCTGATTTTCTTTCTCGAAGTGCCTTTTCGAAGTCGATATTGAATTTTGAATGAAAGTTTTTTAAATTTTCTAAATTAGTGGCAATATGTTCAAAATGAAGTAAACAATTTGAAATTTTTATTATAACTTCTGAATCATTGATTGAAAGAAACTCGTCTGTGTTTGTAGTAAATGTATAGATTTTTAATTCTTGTAACAGCGGCTTATCTAAATTTTCTTCAAAATGGTTTAACGCCTTAAAATTATGAATTAAGTTTTTTAGATTATTGTTTAGAATGAGATCTGTTTTGGATATATATTTCAGTCTGATATTCTTCTCACTAATTCTATATTTTAATGCTTCGTATGTTGAAGTCACATAAAAACTTAATAGGCTTCCGGATATCAATCCGGTAAAAGAATTGAATATTTCATTGTTTGCACTTTCATCAATAAAGAAGTATATTGAAATGATTATTGTTATTGGTATTACTACAATTGATATAAATCTCATTTTTACCTCAACTTATAAATTACTTTATTACGCATAACGAACTAGCTAACCGACGTAGGCTGGCCCTGAGCCTCGCAGAGGCGTTAGGGATTGGCACGACGCTTGCGTAAAGCAAGAGGAGTGACAAAAGCCTATGTGTCGCAGACCGAGCGAGGGCGTAAGTCCCGAAGCGAAGTGGTTAGCGGATGTTATGCGCAGCTATTTTTTTAAACTTAATATTTCACCTAATAAAAGATAGGTATTAAAAAAAAGACTTTTCGCTTCGTTTGTATCGATATCTGAATGAACACCTGCAGAAGTTCTATCGTACAAATTTGATAAATTTTGTCGTAACTTCTTTTTCCTCGATTCACTTTCTGTATTTAGTTGGATAAAGGCGTTAATTCTGTTTAAGACTTTATCTTGTTTAAGTGAAAGTATATTTCCTCCAATTTCAATAGAATCCTCTCTTGCAGGAAAGATATGATTGGCGAAAGAGTCGACTATTCTTCTACATGTGTTTAAAGCTTGGCTAATTGATTCTTTATCTTCATTTGATAATCTGTCTACAACTGCAGGTATTTGACCTAGAATATCACCTGAATTTGCTGCTATTAATATATCAATATCCTTTTTGTATTTATCAAAAATACCTTCAGCTACATTATCAAATGTTTTTTGATAATATACATTGGCTACAAAATCATGAATAAGAGAGATTACAATTGATTTAATGCTTTCTAGTTTTGCGATATTGTGTGAGGCATCGTTCATTTGTGTTGTCACTCGATCGATTACAAAAATCGCCCTATCGCCGCTTGTGTCAGGGATCCTAATTAGCGAAAGCTTTTGTTTTTGAGCTTCAGCAGTAGCTTCAATTTTTGCTAGAGAGCCCCAATATCCTTCTTTTTTTTTGAAATCTGTCCAACGGCTGGTCTTCGACATATATTTTAAGGCAATTGGATCATCCGAAAATCCCTGCATTTCAAATCTAAGCCAAGCCCTAATTTCTTCTTCATCAACATATCTTGCAAGTCTGGTTGTTTTAAGCAATATTGCTTGTGCTCCTAACCGTGAGAGTTCTATATCATCTAGAATTTCTCTGGCTAGATTAATAACATGTTCTGATTTTGATGTATCCATGTGTTTCTTAAGTTATTTTGAAATAGTTGCGCATAACGAACTAGTGGAGACGACGTTCCTCGTAGCTGAGCCTCGCAGAGGCGTTAGCGTCGGCGCGCTTCTTGCGT
>NZ_RQFG01000009.1 GCF_004769235.1 Leptospira kanakyensis
AAAAACATCGATTTCATTCAATCGGCTAACTTGCCTAAGCATGTTAAAAAAACGGCTCTCGATATTGCACAATGCAGAACCAATGCTATGAACGGACATCTTTACCAATGCCCTGAAGAACATTTCTCTGTTTTCCTTAGAAATTCCTGTAATAACAGATTCTGCCCTAAATGCCAATACAGAAATAAAGATCTCTGGAATGTTGCTACTAAAAACTTGATTATTAATACTGATCATTATCATCTTGTCTTTAAGTTACCTACTTTCTGCTATCCTTTTGTTACTACTTTTTATAAAAACTTTGTAAATCTACTCTTTGAGGCTTCGAAGAAAACTATTTATAAAATATTAAAACTCTCTTTTGATATAAATGTTATTCCTGGATTTATCATGGTTTTACACACTCATGGTAAACTAAACCAATTCCATCCTCACATACATGTTCTTATCACTGATGGTGGACTTGATAAAACTAACAACAATTGGGTACTTTCTCAAAACAAACTCTTTGATTTCTACCAGTTCAATTCTATTTACCAAATCATACTTAAAAAAGAACTTCTCTCTTTCTATAAAAAACATTCTTCATTAGGAAACTCTTTTCTTGATCAAATTAATTCTAATTGCAAAATGTTCGCTTTTACTTCCGAAAAAATCTCTGATCCTTATCACGTCATCGACTACTTTACTAAATCTATAAAAGGCTCTAACATAAAAGAACAGGATCTTAATACCGATGACGATATCGTCTCTATTAATGTAGGTAAGCTTTCTTCTGATTTGTCCCAAAAAAACTTCATTAAACGTTATCTTTTACATGTTTTGCCTAGCGGAACTAAATCAATTCGCTATTTTGGACTCTATTCTCATAAAGCTAAGAATAGCCTTAATTCTGCAAAACTAAACTTCCCTGTTACCAAAAACTTGGATGAAATTACAAACATTCATCCAGAAAACTTCGAACATGAGTTCGATTATTTGCCTTACAAGTTTTGTCCTATCTGTAAAAAACATATGATCCTCATCGAAAAAACTTTACCGTTCGAGATGCCTTTGTATGTAGGACATACTTTTGCAGAACCACCTAATCTGGAGTTCTTTAACTCAATAGCGGCATAAATATATGACTCATTTTTGGGTATACATTCTCCATTACTCTCCCAAACTGGGTCACTACGTATAACATCCGCTAACCACTTCGCTTCGGGACTTACGCCCTCGCTCGGTCTACGACACATAGGCTTCTGGCACTCCTCTTGC
>NZ_RQFG01000011.1 GCF_004769235.1 Leptospira kanakyensis
CTAGTTCGTTATGCGAAATCTCTTAGAAAATTCTTTTTAACAAAAATAACTCAAAAAAAGGAAATTTTTAATCTTTACACTGAGTTCACAAAGTTAAACAGTTCTGGTAGATGAAAAGTCGAGTTTATATTGAAACTTCAGTAATAAGCTACTATACAGCCAAACTTTCTAAAGATATTCGCACTTTATCACGTCAAGAAACCACAATTGACTGGTGGGAAGATGAAATGAGCAAATTTGACTGCTTTATTTCTCTTGCCGTTATTGAAGAAATTTCAAAGGGAAACCAACTCGAAGCTGAAAAAAGATTAAAAGCATCCGAAAATTTGCCAATTTTAGCAGAAAAAGTCGAAATTATGACTCTTGCTGACAAATATTTTTCAAAATTAAACATTCCAGAAAAATCTAAATATGATACCATTCATATCGCGTATGCGTCATTTTATGAAGTTGAGTATCTTTTAAGTTGGAATATGAAACACATTTCTAACCCTAGAACTCAAAGTGCATTAATTGATTTGAATTTAGAACTAAATTTAAAAACACCCTTGCTTATTACGCCGGAAGCTTTAATGGAGATTTCATAATGGAAGATTTAATTATAACAGAAGTTAGAAAAATTAAAGCCGAGTTAGAACAAGAAAGTAAAAATGATTTTGAACTAATTCTAAAAAAACATCAATCGCTACATGAAATTTATAAAACAAGAATTGTAGAGAAAGATGAATTAGATAGAAAGTCTAAAACCCCTTCTTTAAAATAAGAGACTTCGCATAACAGCGCGGAAACGCTGCGCTTCGGCACTTACGGCCTCGCTTGGCCTGCGGCACATTCCTCTCCGTCACGCTTTCTTGCGCACGCAAGAAGCGCGCCGACGCTAACGCCTCTGCGAGGCTCAGCTACGAGGAACGTCGTCTCCACTAGTTCGTTAT
>NZ_RQFG01000013.1 GCF_004769235.1 Leptospira kanakyensis
CGACGCTTGCGTAAGCAAGAGGAGTGACAAAAGCCTATGTGTCGTAGACCGAACGAGGGCGTAAGTCCCGAAGTGAAGCGGTTAGTAGCTGTTATACGACGTCACCTTTGTATTAGTAAAGAATTAAGAAGCTATTGCTAAATCTTTGTAATTGTGAATTCCGTTAAATTCTTTCTGTTTTTTCAGCATTTCTTCTTCCAGATCATAATCATTTTGTAAACCAAGCCAGAATTGAGGAGTAGTTCCGAAGAATTTTGATAAACGTATGGCCGTATCAGCGGAAACGGATCTTTTATATAGTAGAATTTGACTGATTCTTGTTTGTGGAATACCAGTTTCCTTTGCCAGTCGATAGGCAGTAATTTTTAATGGAGTAAGAAACTCTTCCGATAGTATTTGTCCAGGATGTATGTTTGCTAAACGTTTCATATAATCTCCTTTTTAATGGTAATCAACAATTTCTACTAAAGAAGCGTTATTTCCGTCCCAATTAAAACAGATCCGCCATTGATCATTAATTCGAATACTATGCTGACCTTTTCTGTCGCCTTTTAGAAGCTCTAACTTATTGCCTGGTGGAACTTTTAGATCTTCAATATTATGAGCATTATTAATCATCCTAAGCTTTTTTCTGCCTTGATTCTGAACTTCTGTTGGTAAATCTTTAGAAAACTCACCTTTCCAAACTTTTTCAGTTTTTTTGTCGGCAAAACCAATGATCACAATTAAATACTAACGTATTGCGATACTATTGTCAATAGTTATTTTTTACATTGGATAAAATTCTAGGTGATGTCGTATAACGAA
>NZ_RQFG01000014.1 GCF_004769235.1 Leptospira kanakyensis
TCGTTAGTTGCAATTTCCGAAAAAATTAGTTAAAGACATTCTTTAAAATGTTTTCCGCTGAATTTAGCGTATCAAAGAATAAGAAAGACAAGAAAAATTTAAGAAATAAATCAGAAAAGCAACTTACGAAAGCATTTTCCATTAACTTTGTCTTTCTGGGCGATCTGGCTTATATAAATACGGAAGTTTTATAAGAGTTAATCAAGAGGCTTCTCTTGCTCTTTCAAGCGGAAAACAAAAAATTCAAGATTAAGAAAGGAAAGAAAAAGAATTTTAAGAGAAGAAAAAGAATGAAGAAATCTAAGATTTTTTTCTTTTATACTCTTTCCTTTCTAAATAATTCTTTTCTGGACTTTCGGAAACTGCAACTAACATCGTGGAAACGCTTCACTTCGGGACTTACGCCCTCGTTCGGTCTTCGACACATTTCCCTCTGGAACTTCTCTTGCCTACGCAAGCGTCGTTCCAGTCCCTAACGTCCCCTTCGGGGACTCAGGGTCGGGAAACGTCGTCTCCACTCAATCGTTATACG
>NZ_RQFG01000015.1 GCF_004769235.1 Leptospira kanakyensis
AGCTCCGTGCCAGTCCCTAACGTCCCATTCGGGACTCAGGGTCAGGGAACGTCGTCTCCCCTAGTTCGTTATACGACATGCATTTAAATTTAAAGGATCAAAATGAAAAATACTAAAAAAACAATATTATGCTATCTTACTTTAATCTTTGCGGTTAATTTCTCAATATATTCTGAGCCTTCTGATCTTTACGATGTAACAGTAATAAAGAAATTCTATAGTCCTGACAAAAAATATCGAGCAGAACTATTGAAACACAATTTTTATGACTCTCGCTGCCTTGATGAATTCCCAGTGTCTTTAGATAGGAGTTCGGAAATTTGTCAGTTTCGAATTTATAATAACCGCACTAATAAAATTGAATATCGAGTTGTAGCAGAAGACGAAAAAAAGGAAAATTATAAAAAATGTCCGAATGTACATTTTCCTTTATCTGTTGCATACGGGTTTCATTCATTAAAAAAAGACAAACTAATCTTTTCTGTAAACTACGAATGGTATGCTATCGACGATCCGGCAATTGAATATTTTGAATTCGACTGGAAGTCATGTATAACAAAAGGAATTTGGAAATATTCCGAAAGTCACTGTCCCGACTACTGTCAATTCATAACTTATTTAAAAGAAGAAAATAAATATTATATATTCTATTATAACGAAATAACCAAAACTGTCGATGGTGAAATAAATTTACATAATAATAAACAATCAGAAAACTTTTCTAGATTTAATTTTTTCTTCGACGAAGGCAAAGATTTCCCTATATTAAAGAAAAACATTTCAAAAAACTTATTCAAAATCCCCGTAACAAATGAGCCAAATCATTCTAGGCGAACAATTGGAACCAATCCTGATTTTCCAAATGTAATTATTTATGTGGATAGTAAACGATTTCTATTTAATTTAAAAACCAACAAATTAAGCGATTTAAACTAAATGCACGTCGTATAACAGCAACTAACCGCTTCGCTTCGGGACTTGCGCCCTCGCTCGGTCTGCGACACATAGGCTTCTGGCACTCCCCTTGCCTACGCAAGTGTCGTGGCCAGTCCCTAACGTCCCGTTGGGACTCAGGGCCAGCCTACGTCGGTTAGTCTAGTTCGTTAGTTGCAATTGAGTAAATTTTAGAGAGAAAATAAGAAAAAGTAAAATTGAATTATCTAAATATAATACCATGAGCTTAATTCACACTATAAATGGACTAAATTATCAAAGAATCTCAACATCAGAAGAATCTAAAATTATTTCAGATATAGAAAATAATTTTAACTTTGACGGCTATAAAATAAATTACTCTAAGTCATCATACTTTAAAGAATATGAAACTATGAGTGAATTAAAGAAAGATAGTCTCGTATTAGAAAGCTGGAATTCCATATATTACTATTTTCATTTGATCTGTAAAACTGAAACTGACTTTCCTTTTTCCGCTAAATTAGCTGATTTATATGAATATATTGATCCAATAGTAACCAATAGCAACATAGAACATTTCTTTTATTCACCTCAATTTAGTATTCTTATTGAGCCTTCTCTTTTTCCCTTTGAAACAAGAGTAACAAAGGGATTCCACTCTGTTTAATCGATTCTAAATATTATTTATTAAAAATTAATAAAAGTAAAAGAATTTATTATTAAATACTCAACTGCAACTAACAGCGTCTTCCCGCTACGTTTCGGCACAAGGCCTCACTCGGCCTGCGGCAAATTCCCTTCCGTCACGCTTCTTGCACAGCAAGAATGCGCGCCGACGCCAACGCCTCTTTCAGAGGCTCGGCTACAGGGAACTTCGGGAAGACTAGTTCGTTATATGCAATTGCGTTAATTTTTATGATTTTAAACAACAAACTAGAAATTGCCATTCACTACCTATGGTTCTGCCAAATTGATTTGTCCAATATTAGATTACTCAATATTATTGAACAAGAGAAGACAGGAATAAAATTTATTGTATTAGGAGACATCATAGATACACAAACCCTGAATTACGATGTAAAAGATAGAGTAAATTTTCCATTATTAGGAACGAAGGATTTGTTAGTTTTCCGGCTAATTTACGAAAGTTTAGAAAAATTGTTCAAAGCATCCTTAATAATAGAAAATTATGTTTCAAATAAAGAAACTTTAGAAATAAAAAACGGACATTCGTTAATAAACCTTTGGAACAATATACCGAATGAATTAGAATTTAAAGATATATCACTTAAAGTAGATATAAAATCGAGGCTAAAAAACATAACCGAAATCGAAGACTTCTTTAAATTGGATTACAATATTCTGAGATATGGTTTAGATAAAAATTTCGAAGTAAAAAATACTTTTACTTTTGAAATATCAAAATATAATTTCGATCAATTAATCGATAAAATTGATAGCTTATGCAATTCCTTAGCTATGGGAGTATATAGTTCAAACTTTAATATTGGTGATGAACCAACAGATGAGCAATTTCCACGTGTAATTATAAAAAACGCCTCAGGAAATAGAATAAAAAATAAAACTGAAGATAGTATAATAGAAATAACCAATAAAAAACGCAACTGCATATAACAGCGACTAACCGCTTCACTTCGGGACTGTCGCCCTCGTTCGGTCTCCGACACATAGGCTTTTGTCACTCCTCTTGCTTGCGCAAGCGTCGTGCCAATCCCTAACGTCCCATCCGGGACTCAGGGCCAGCCTACGTCGGTTAGTCTAGTTCGTTATACGACATAGCCTAAAAAACGATTCGGAAAATCAAAATTCATCAGTAAAAAACAATTAAGAGAAGAGAACCAACGGTTTTAATTCATTCTCCAAACCATTTTTTTGTATAATTTTAACATCCTCCTTAATTCAAAAAAATACCATTTTTTGATTGAAATAGATTATACAATGTTATAACATTGTTGATACAGGCTCAATATGTTAAAAAAACTTGTACAACACGGGAACAGCTCCGCTTTAGTTATCGAGAAGCCTATTCTTGAACTACTAAAAATTGACCAAAACTCTACTCTTGAAGTTACTACTGACGGGAAATCATTGATCATCAAACCTATAGAAAAAAGTATTTCTAAATCTCTTGAAAAGATTAATAAAGCTCACGGTAAAACACTCAAAAAACTAGCCCAATAATGCAGGATGAAACTATCTTCCTCTCTATTGAGGATGTAATTCTCATACATAAAAATCAAATTGAATTGTATGGCGGAGCAGCTGATATCCGAGATCATGGACTCTTAGAATCGGCAATTAATCAACCAATGACTACTTTTGATGGTGTAAGTTTACATCCTTCTCTATTAGATAAGGCTGCAGCATATTTATTTTACCTATGTAAAAATCATCCTTTTTTAGATGGAAACAAACGAGTGGCCTTAGCTTCTTCACTAGTCTTTCTCGATATTAATGGATATGATATCCTTGATCCGAATAATATTTTATATGACTTCGTCATTGGAGTTGCAGAAGGAAAATTCAGATTAGAAGAGATTAAGAAAACTTTAGAATCTCTAGCACAGCTTAATATCTAACATAGGCTACGTCGTATAACAGCGCGGAAACGCTGCGCTTCGGCACTTACGGCCTCGCTTGGGCTGTGCCACATTCCCCTTCTGGCACTCGCTTGCATACGCAAGCTACGTGACCAGTCCCTAACGTCCCGTTGGGACTCAGGGTCGGGGAACGTCGTCTCCGCTAGTTCGTTATACGAAATCTCCAAAAATCCACATTGAAATAAATAAAAGATTGAAAAAGTATCGGATTCGCCGAAAATGAAGTTATCCGATATGAACCCAACTCTCATAAAAAGTATCAATGGGAAAAAGAAGGAATTAGATAAACTAAGGCCCCTTCCTAAAGGAATTGTAAGCAAACTTAACGAACAATTCTATTTAGAGTGGACATACAACTCAAATGCTATTGAAGGAAATACTCTTAGTTTACAAGAAACGGATTTAGTTTTAAGACAAGGAATTACTATCGGGAACAAGAGTCTCAGGGAACATTTTGAAGTTTTAAATCACAAAGATGGAATTTACTTCCTAGAAGAAGTAATAAAGAAAAAAACCTTCATATCATTAAATCTAATTCGAGAAATACATGGGAAAATACTCAAAAATATCGATGATGAACAAGCTGGAGTTTTTCGAAGTACCAATGTTAGAATAACTGGTGCTTCGCATATTCCTCCAAATGCAGTTAAAATCTATGATCTAGTAATGGAATTAGTTGAATGGTATTATAAAAACTATAAATTATTAACAATACCAGAGATTGCTGCATGGATGCATTATAAACTTGTCTTCATACATCCTTTCATTGATGGCAACGGAAGAACTGCTAGGCTTTTAATGAATCTAATTCTTATGCAAGAAGGATACCCTCCCGCTGTAATACTGCATCTTGATAGAAAGAAATATTACAAAGTTCTACGAGAAGCTGATAAGGGAAATGTCTCAACATTCCTTGATTTTGTCGGACGTTCCATTGAAAGATCTTTGATAATTTATCTTAATGCTCTTACAACAAACTCTTCAAATGAAAAACAAGGATACATCACCCTAAAAGAAGCTACTAAATACTGTAATTTTTCATTAGAATATCTTTCTTTACTTGCAAGAACAGGAAAACTTTCAGCCGTAAAATTTAATAGAAATTGGATGACGACTATCCAAGCAATTCAAACTTACTTAGAAGAAACTTCTTTGAAAACAAAATGAATGTCTACCTTGGAGACTTCGTATAACAGCAACTAACCGCTTCGCTTCGGGACTTGCGCCCTCGCTCGGTCTGCGACACATAGGCTTCTGGCACTCCTCTTGCTTACGCAAGCGTCGTTCCAGTCCCTAACGTCCCGTCCGGGACTCAGGGCCAGCCTACGTCGGTTAGTCTAGTTCGTTATGCGACATTTAAAATCGAAAAAAAAGATAGACTCAAAATTTAAACAATTAGGAAATAACGCATGAAATATCTATTACTTTTACCAATAGCTTTCTTTTTCAATTGTAACAAAATACAGGACTGCAGATCAAATAATTCCTGCCCAATTTTTTATCCAAAAAACAGCGAATTCAAATATGATCTTAATGGAAATCAGATTAACGATTATGGAATTGACCGGAATCAAAAAATTACCATCCTTACTTCAAAAGACGGAATTCAGGAAAAGATAATAAAAAATGAACTCGAACTAGTAAAAATCTTATTTGAAGAAAAGGAGTTTCTTTACCCATCTAAAAAAATAACCATTGGAAAACTTGTCAGAATTGCAAACCTAAAAGGTGTACAAATTAAGGAAAACCCTGATCTAAAATCTAAAACAATAGGCGAATTATCTTATAACTCCACTGTAGAAATTTTCAGCGAACAAGAAAGAAAAAATAACATTTTAGGTGAATTTTATAAAATTAAATCTCCTAAAAGTTATACAAATATTGGTTGGGTATTAATCTCCGATTTAACAGATGGCGATTATGAAGCTAGCTTATATAAAAAAACTATTTCTGAAATACTAAGTAATCTTACCGTAAATTTAACTGATTCATCAGATAGTAATAGTTTTATCATAACTTCCAATCCTAATGAATTAGAAAAACCAAACTGCTTAATTAAGGGCAAAGAATGTTATGCTAAGTACACTTCTAGAGAAGAAGAAAGCTACGACCATCAACCTGCAGAACTATCATATTGGATAGATTTAACTCCTGATAAAGGATTTGATTCACCGCCAGATTACATTTGTAGAATGGAGCACTCGCTGCTAGTCGGATATTTTCCTTTACCAAAAAAAGACATATTTAAAGAAGAAATTAGTTGCGATAAATATAATTATTAGATCTTTAAACGTCGCATAACAGCGACTAACCGCTTCACTTCGGGACTGGCGCCCTCGTTCGGTCTGCGACACATAGGCTTTTGTCACTTCTCTTGCTTGCGCAAGCGTCGTGCCAATCCCTAACGTCCCGTCCGGGACTCAGGGCCAGCCTACGTCGGTTAGTCTAATTCGTTATGCGCAAGGCTGTAAATTTATATAAAATATGAATAAAAAATTTATAATACAAAGTTCGTTACTACTAATTATCTATTTTTTTCTCTATTTATCTGTTGATTATTATGTAGAACGAAATCTTAAACTCTTACACAGAACAACCGAGTTGGTCTTTGCTAAACTAGGGGCAAATTCCATTGAAGAAAAATTTAGTAAATATAACTTACAAATAGTAAATATTTCTTCATTCGATAACCAATACTATGACTATTTTGTCTTAGATCAGACTTTTTCAAATAAAAAAGGAATCCTCTCTAAAATATCGGAAAGATTAGCACCAGACATTCTTAACAGCAAGAAGTTAATCTCAAAAGAACACTTAGATCTTTTCTTAGAAACTAATGTCTCTATGGAAAATGTAAGCAATAAATTAGAAATCTTAAAAAGTGCTATAGTAAAATCTGTTGAAAACTATCAAAAAAATAATCAGAAACTTACAACATACATCAGCCTTCAAAAAGTTCTTGGAAATGATTGTTTTTTAATTATTAGAAAATCTAAAAACTTGATATATGCTACGGTTATCTATCCATCTGATTTGATTGATGATAATATTTATAACAAAAATGGTGTTTTTTTTATAAAAAATTTCGAAAATCAAATTATCTATGAAAAAGGATATTTAGATTTCAAAAACCAAGCAAAAGAGATATCGGATACATTAGTCAAAGAAATCGAGCATTTGGGAAATGTACAAATGCAACATGAGAAAAATGGAATTCTAATTCAAATTTATCCCATAAGTAAATTTAGAATTTACTATATCGAGGCTAAAAAAACCAGCGATATTGACAAGGAGCTCAATCTTCTTGAAAAAATAATTTCTATTTTCTTTACTCTTGCATTTTTATTATCAGAGTTAGTTTTAGCATTGTTTATTTTAAGAAAACAGCCCAGCGCATAACAGCATGGAGACGCTGCGCTTCGGCACTTGCGGCCTCGCTTGGGCTACGCCACATTCCCTTTCTGTCACTCGTTTGCATACGCAAACTCCGTGCCAGTCCCTAACGTCCCGTTGGGACTCAGGGTCAGGGAACGTCGCCTCCACTAGTTCGTTATACGTAATGACCCAAATCTTATCTTTATGACTGTTTTGACATAGAAAAATAGGATACCAACTCT